>JALUMZ010000295.1 GCA_027055635.1 Campylobacteraceae bacterium | reverse complement strand
ATAAAAATCACATCTGACGAAAATTACAAAAAAAGGTATGCAAGATATTTGGCTCGAATAAATGATTATAATTTAAATATTTTTGATTGGCAAAACAGATATGATGAGCGATATAGCGACTGGAAATATTTCAATGACAGATGCTCTAAGAATGGTGACAAATATGCATGCAATAGAGAAGAAGATTTAAGATATATAATCAGAAAGTTAAAAATCAACAGACCAAGAGAACCTAGATACATCTCTTTTGATGAAATTTTGGTAAAACAGCAAAAAACATGCTCTAAAAAATGTGGATGCCAAGATAATTACGATAGCTGTTTTTTAAGTTGTGGTGGTGAAATAGTTCCTCATAAAATTTGTATCAGAAACTGTGATTAAAAAAACCTTAAGAAATGCTTTTTATTGGGTGCTAAAACGATATGTAAGATTCAAAAGAGTACTATTTTAAGCGTAAAGTATCAAGCAAGAATAATCCTCGTTAATCAGTGTTGCTTTTGGTCTGGTACTTAAAATCTTAAATAAGAAGATTTAGTGAAAAAACATGTAACTGAACAAACTGTCATATTTTTTAGCGTAACCAAGTGGTTGTTTTTATCCTCTTTTATGGGGGTTATAATAGGTGCTTTGATGGCACTTTTTTTGTGGACTCTAGAGTATAGTGTAGATCATAGAGGAATATTGGGAATTCCATACTATTTCATACTTCCATTAGCACTTCCTTTGACTATATTTGTCATCAGGACATTTGCACCAACAGCACAAGGGCATGGAACTGAAAAAGTTATAGAAGCTGTACATAAAAATAATGGCAAGATACAAGTGGCTGTTATGCCTATAAAGCTTTTAGCGACAGTATTTACTATATTTGCCGGTGGTTCTGTAGGAAAAGAGGGACCGGGAGCCCAAATAGGTGCCGGAGCATCTTCTGTGATAGCTTCACTTTTAAAGTTTAGTGATACAGATAGGAAAAAGTTGGTCATTTGTGGTATAAGTGCAGGATTTGCTTCTGTTTTTGGAACACCGATTGCCGGAGCCATTTTTGGCATAGAGGTTTTAACTATAGGTATTATCCTGTATGATGTACTTTTACCTTCATTTATAGCAGGATTTGCGGCATTTACAACGGCTCAGTTTCTTGGGGTTGATTATACATACTTTGATATTCACTTTTATAAAGCTGTCAATTTAGATTTGGTTCTTATAGGTGAGGTTATCGTAGCGGGTATATTTTTTGGATTTGTTGCAGATTTTTTTATCACTATACTTACAGAAACCGAAAGAATAATTAATAATATAAAATATAATAGATACCTCAAGGCATTTGCTGCGGGTACTATAATGGTCATAGCCACTTTAATAGTTGGGGATAGATATCTCGGACTTGGACTTGGGATAATTGAAAATTCTCTTGATCCGGAGGGATTTTTGTCTGCTGATATTCATTGGTATGATTTTATACTAAAAACCATTTTTACCTCTATATCTTTGGGTAGCGGAGGTAGTGGGGGAATAGTAACTCCTATCTTTTATGTAGGAGCAACGAGCGGAGTGGTTTTTGGGCATATCATACACAATGAAGTTGCACTCTTTGCGGCTTTGGGCTTTGTGAGTGTGCTGGCAGGCACAACAAATGCACCAATCGCTTCTGTTATCATGGCAGTTGAACTTTTTGGTATAGAGATAGCTCATTACGCTGCTATTTCAGCTGTTATCGCCTTTTTGGTATCAGGACACAGAAGTGTATTTCCTTCTCAAAGAATAGCTATGAGTAAAGCCGGAAATATAGAAGTGGAAGAGGGAGATGATATAGAGCACTCAAATATCAGTATCCATACAGAAGATTTGGAAAAATATAAAAATATAGGTTCCCAATTAAAATATAAACGACTTAGATGGCAAGCTAAAAAATTTAACAATAAAAGATAGTATCAACTAGGTACTTTTATAGAAATTCAGTGCTATATAGAACATAATAAATGCAGTAAAAGCGTCTAATAATTTCCATGTTATAGGATTTTTAAACATAGGTATAAGAATTCTGCTTCCATAAGCTAGTGAAAAGAACCATACAAAAGATGCACTAACCGCTCCCAAGATGAAGAGATTTTGTTCGTAACCTTTAAAACGACTTCCTATTGATCCGATTAGCATCATAGTATCAAGATAGACATGTGGATTCAAAAGTGATATTGCTAAGGTTGTTGCTAGAGTTTGCAAGAAGTTATTTGGCTCTTTTTTTGCTACTATTTTCATTTTTTGTGTAGTAAATATATTTTTTATAGCAAGCAGACCGTATAAAACTAAAAATATTATGCCAAACCATGTGATATAGATAAAAAAAGAGGGGTAGAACTCTAAGATTTTTCCTACACCTTTTACTCCTACGATTATAAGTAAGGCATCAAGTATAAAACATATAGAAGCTATAAGAAGTGTGTATTCTTTAAGTAAACCTTTTTTTAAGACATAAATATTTTGGGCTCCTATCGCAACTATAAGACCAAAACTAACTAAAAAACCTTGTATAAACATAGTACCTACCCGTAATTTAAAAAAGAGACAATAGAAAATAAAAATAATAATAAAAAGAAGTGGTGGTGGCTTGAGACAGAATTGAACTGCCGACACGGTGATTTTCAGTCACCTGCTCTACCGACTGAGCTATCAAGCCACTCATTTTGAGATTGAAATTATATCTGAATAACTTTAATTTTGGCTTATCCTTGTTTTAAGGGAATTTTATGTATTATTTCAACATAACAAAGGGATGGGGGTCTTGGTGTTTTATACTGTGTTTACTAGATGTATATTTATATTCTTCTTTTTATTGCAGGTTGCGTATGGGCAAAATATAGACTCTTTATTGGATAGGCTTGCTCGAAAGGATGATCTTTCAGTTCATACAAAAAAAGAGACTGCCGGTTATCTAACTATATTTACCCGCCAAGATTTAGATAGAATGAAGATAAAATCTCTAAGTGAGCTTATAGAGAAGATACCTTTTGTGAGGTACAATGAAGACTCTCTCGGGCTGAGTGATCCGTATTATCAGCCATATCAAAAAAATAATCCAGCAAGAATTCGTGTTTATATAGATGACAGAGAGTTGTTGTCACCTCTATTTGGAAGTGGTTTTCAACTATTTGCACAGGTAGATATGGCATATATAGATCATATAGAAGTATATATGGGTTTGCCTTCTTATGAAATTTCACTCGAACCCGCAGTCGTAGTCATAAAAGCATATACTAAAACAGGCAAGAGAGAAAATACTTCAGTGGTAGGAGTTTCTGGCGGAACTTATGGCACGGAAGATGTATATGGATACAGCTCTAAAGATTTGCAAGACTATTCATATTTTGTTTATGCAGATTATCGTAATCTAAAAAGAGAAAAACTCTATAACAGAGGCAGCAAACTCTCTAGAGACAAGATGAGTAATAATTTTTATGCTCAGATTATAAAGCCTAATTCTAAGTTTTATTTTCAAGCTATTAAAGGCAGTATGGATAATTTTATAGGTTCTAGTTGGGATATGACACCAAGGAATTTATCTACTGATTTCACAAATCTTTTTAGCGGATATAGCTATAATTCTACAGATAAAAGCTTGCAGGCAAGTATAAATTATTCATATCTTGCTAGTGATTATTTTGATAGTTCATACTCTCCTTTAGGTTTAAATCCTATACCTTTTCCTCCCTATTATGCTCCATATTTCTCGAATAGTGTTAAGACAAAGGAACATTTGCTTGATGCTAAGATTGCAAAAAAAATTAAAGCAGGTGATTTCTCCTTGCTGTTTGGATTAAGAAATCGTTATAAACAATTTGATGTAAAAAGCAAAAAAGATAGTTTTATATTTAAAAACGATACTTATAATCATGAAGATGTAGCATCTGTTTTTACTGAGATGGATTATCTTTTCAACCAAAAAAACAGATTTATTTTATCTCTTAGTGCAGAAAGATATTTTGAAGATGGTAGAGTTAAAAGTGACAATATATATGGTATTAGAGTAGGGCATATATATCATGCAGGAGATTTTACCCAAAAGTCATTTTTATTTTATGGAAAATTTAGACCTACTCCTTATATGCTTTTGGGAAATGATTCATTGCCTATTCCTCAGGATAATTTAGATTCTGAAGAGGCATATGCTATATCTACTAAATCTATATGGAAAAATAAAAATATGACAACCTCTCTGCTCTTCTCAAACATATCTGATAAAAATTCTATCTATTATGATTTGAGCAGTTTTAAAAACTCTAATTCTAGATTTGTTTTTAACTCTATATCTTTTAGAAATATATATATGCTTAATGATATTGATAAGATAGACTTTAATGCTTGGGTTGTATTTGAGGATTATGGTGCTAATAGTTCTGATAGATATATCAATAAATATGGTGGTTATATAGCCCTTTTTAAAAAAATAGGAAAGATAGACACATACAATAGTCTCTCTTACAGAGATGGATATAGAGATCTGTCTGCAGGCTGGAATTACAGTACGACACTAACATATCCATACTCTAAAAATCTCTCTTTTTACCTAAAAGGTGAAAATCTTTTTAAGGATGCCTTAAAAACAAACTACTACAGAGTAAACCTTATAACACATCAAACAACATATCTAAATGACATATCAGTGTTTGATAGAAGAGTTTGGCTTGGTTTGGAGTATCAGTTTTGAAAATACTGTTATTAACTATCTTAGCCATTTCATCTTTGCTCTCGTCAGATATAGGACAACTTAAAGCACAAATACTTTCGACTATAGCACACGCACTTATAGATAAAGATAGTCTAAATGTGTGCCTAGATGATAAAGATTTGGAGAGCTCTAAGAAATATGCAAAATCTTTAAAATTTGTCTCTTGCAATAAAGCTGATATCGTGTTTACCTCAAAAGTAAAAGATATAAATATGAAGTGTAAGACCGGTCTAGTATTTGCTACTTCATACTATCTATACAGGCATTCACCAATGGTAGTTGGTGCATTCTTTTGGCAAAAAGGCAGACCAAATATCATATTTAGAAAAAAACAGTTAGAAAAGCTTGGTATTAAATTACCTAGAGAGTTTAGCAAATATGTTGAGTGACAGATTGAACTGATGTTTAGATTTTTATTTTCAAAAAATCTCTTTTTTGCTTTTATAGCTGTAGTTTTTGCCGTTATGATTGCCGGATTATATTTTCAATTTCACAGAGTGATAGATAAAACAAACTTAGAGATAAATAAGATAGAATTAAATCGGGCAAAAGCCTTGTCAGAGAAAATTACCACACATATAAAAACATATAAGACAGAAGATTTTTCGCAAATTTTTAAAAATGCAAATCTTAGGAAAAAATTATCAAATTTTTTATCACTTTATATAACCAAAGAGTTTAAATACATATATATAATCTATAAAGATGAGAAAAATGAGTATAGATATTTATTGGATGGTTCATCAGGCAAAGATAGAGGAGAATTTGGTCAAAGATTTTTTCCCTTGCTTGGTAAAACATGGAAACAAAGCTTCCAATCTAAACATTTTGTCTATGGCATTCAAGAAAAAGCTGATGGGCTATGGGTCACTTTCTTGCAACCTATAGAGTTTGAGGGCTTAACCAAGTTGGTGCTTGTATTGGATATTTCAACAAAAGAGTATGATAATCTGAAGAGATTTTTGATGCCCCTATATAGCTTTTTAAGGTTTTTTATATCTGTTTTGAGCATAATTATTTTACTTATCATCATCCAAATGTATATGTTTTACAAAGAGAGAAAAAGAAGTACGATAGATACTCTGACAAGATTGTACAATAGAAATTATTTAAAAGAGATTTCTGGCAGTATCAATCTTAGCAAAATAGCAATTATTATGCTAGATATTGACCATTTTAAGTCTGTAAATGATAATTATGGTCATGATGTTGGAGATATTGTTTTAAGTTCTATTGCAAAAAAAATAGTAAATGAGACTAGATTGGAAGATAGAGTTATTAGATATGGCGGAGAGGAGTTCTTGATACTGTTGAGATGGAGAAGAAATAGAAAAGAAGTTATGAGAATAGCAGAAAGAATCCGCAAAAATATATCCAAAGAAAACCTAAGAGTAGATAATGACTTAAGCCTTCAGATTACAATCTCAATTGGGGTAAATACAGACCCAGACGAATGCGAATCACTAGAAAAAGCTATCAAAAGAGCGGATAAAATGCTCTATTTAGCAAAAAATAGCGGAAGAAATAGAGTAGAGTACTCCTCTTCTTATTCGGATGCATGTTAAAGAAGCAATTAGATTTACTGTATAGATGTTGCTATTTCTCTAAATTTGTATTTTAACGCTATGAAAGCTTCTACTAGAGTCGGGTCAAAATGTGTTCCTTTTCCTTTGATTATAATCTCTTCTGACTCTTTAAAACCAAAAGATAGTTTGTAACACCTTTTGCTTATTAGGGCATCATAAACATCTGCCAATGCCATCATCCTAGCCTCCAATGGAATCTCGGTCTTTTTGATTCCGCAAGGGTATCCTGTGCCATCCCATCTTTCGTGGTGATAGTAGGCTATATTGTATGCTATTTGTAAAAATTGATTGTTTTCATCATTTTTCATTGCATTTTCTATGATGTTTTTACCGATTTCGCTGTGCTCTTTCATGATTTCGTATTCATCTTTGTCTAGCTTATCAGGTTTTTTTAGTATAGCATCAGGAATTCCAACTTTTCCAATATCATGAAGAGGAGTTGCTCTATATATCAGATTTCTATAGTTTTTTGTTAATTTATTTTTATATAAATTCTTTTCATGCAGATAGTCTGCTAGAGACTTCATATACTCTTTTGTTCTTATGATATGAGCTCCTGTCTCTGCATCTCTCGTCTCTGCGATCAATGACATACTGTCTATCGTTTCAAAATGTGCATTTGTAAGTCTTTCAAGAAATATTTTTTTCTCTTTGTAGTAGAAAAAGATAAAAATAATATTTACAAATAAGAAGAAGATAAAGTACGGTATCAAAAAAGATCCGATTGAAATATATATATGTCTTTTTAGTAAAAATATTCCTAATATAAGGTATAGTATCGTTGGACCTAAAAACAGTAGTATAAAGGACATATAGAATTTTTTATAAACTAGAATTAAAAGAGCCAAAGATAAAAAGAAAGCAATTATATAGTTTAAGGATTTTAGATATTTTGGTTGGTATATAGTTGAATCATGAAGTATATTGTCTATTATGGTGGCGTGCACATAAATACCGGGGATAATATCTCCTGAAGTGGCTACATACCTATCATGCAGTCCTACCGCAGTAGTACCGATAAGCACAAATTTTCCTAATAGTCTTTTTTTGTCAAAGTTATTTGATAGTATATCTACGGCTGATATATGTTGATATGATTGTTTGTCGTAAAAATTAAGTAAAATATTTGAATTTTTATCTGTTTTGAAATCATGACCGAGTATAGATATCAAATTATTGCTCACCTTGATATTGTCTATATTCATAAGATTTGCCAAAGCAAATGATGGAATATAGTAATTTTTATATTTGATAAATGCAGGAACTCTTCTGAGTATTCCATCTTTGTCTTCTTGAGCATTTATAAAACCGATATTTGAACTGTTTTTTTGCAAAATATCAAGATTACACAGCATATAAGCAGAAGTATATATTGTATCAATTTTTTGAGGTTTGTATCTATTTTTTGTAGGAATGTAACATTTTTTACTGATTTTATTTGTCATATATACAGGCATTGTTACTTGAGCATTTTTTATGGCATCTGCAAATACTTTGTCATTGTCATACATCTGTTTATTGGTACCAGATATTTTTATCTCTTGAGAATAGTAATTTTTAAAAAATCTTGATATTTCTATGAGTGATGTTTTGTCTCTCTCGGGAAAGATTATATCCATACCTATGTTTGTTGGTTTTGCACTTAGGATATTTTCCATCAGCTTTGCCAAAATCAATCTTGACCAAGGCCATTGACCTAAGTACCTTAAGCTTTTCTCATCTATATCTACAACAATGACTGAAGAGTCTATTTGTTTTGCATTATTGCTTACTAGGGTACTGCCTATATCGAAAAATTTATAATCAAAATACTCTGCTATATTACTCTTGTATGTGGTAAAATATACCAAAAGTGCAAAAATAATCCCGTAGAGTATTTTGATGTATTTCAATTATGTTTACTTCTTTATCTTATTAAAAGTTCAACCGTACGATTTTTTGGTTCAGCTACATTGTCCGGGGTTGGAACCAAAAGGTCATTTTCTCCGTAAGATTCAACTTTTAAATTATTTAGGGTTGTATTTTTTGACAATATCCATTTTTTTATTTCCTCTGCTCTTTTTAGTGAAAGTCTTAGGTTTATTTTTTGAGAACCTGTTGTGTCTGTATGTCCGATTATATTAACATCACAAGGAGCCCTCTCTTTTATGAGTTTGTATATGTATGGGAGTTGGCTTAAGGATTCTTTTGTTAATTTACTAGTACCGTTTTGAAAATATAGATATATATGTATTGGTTTTGCAGGTTGAGCTTTTATAGCACTTTTGAATCTCTTAGCTATTTCTGCTTTGCTCATTGTTTTTATAGCACTTGGTTTCTGTTTTGCTGAAGTTAGATTTACATAATTTCCAGGTTTATCAATTGTAACTAAACCGGCTTTTGTTTGCACAACAATTGCATTGTGTGATTTATCATTATCAACCAATACGACTGTAGTAGTAGGAGTGGGACTTTGCATAAGTGATGCAACTATCATACCTATCCATGTTAAAATTACTGCTACTTCCATGACTATTTCACCTCCACATAAAATTTAGTACCACGAATTCCAATAGTGCCCTCTGGAACATTGAAGTGCACAGAATCTGGAGATAGCTTTCCAATTTTGCCGGATTCAAAAGTCGCTAATCCTTTTTTCATATTGATATCAAATGCAAATTTCTTATTAGCCGGTTCAAATATGTATTTGTCAACGGACAATATACTATTTTCACCTAAGGAAAGAAGAGTTCCATCATGAAATATTACACCAATCGAACTATCTTTTTTGGTAATTATAATATCTCCTTTTTGCAACTTATTTCCGATATTTAACCTGATATTCTTTTCCGCCCTCTTGGCAAACACTTTACCTGTAACTTTCTTTACTATCGCAATATCCTGAGCGAATAGAAAAGAGACAAGCAATACAAAACTGAGTAATATACGCATTATATTTCCTTTTATGAATAATTTTGTTGAATGATACTAAAATGTTGGTTAAAAACAAATAGGATCAACATGGAAGAGTTAAATTTTATATCCTGGAATGTAAATGGCATAAGGGCTGTTGATAAAAAAGAAGCACTAAGGTGGGTAGATGAAAAAAAAGTTGATTTTTTAGCACTTCAGGAGATAAAAGCCCAAAAAGAGCAGATACCATCGACAATATTTGAGAAAAATTTTTGTGAGATTCATGTGAACTCATCAAGCAAAAAAGGTCAATCAGGAGTAGCGCTTTTTAGCTCTGTACCATCTGAAAAAACAGGTATAGCACAAAATGTTGATATATTAGATGAAGGAAGAATCAATGAGTTTCATTATAAAAATATAGTTTTTTTGAATGTCTATTTTCCAAATGGACAAAGAAATGAAGAACGCCTAGCCTATAAGATGGCTTTTTATGATAGATTTTTTACTCATTGTCAAAAACTTCGTAAAGAGGGAAAATCATTGATTATCTGTGGAGATGTCAATACAGCCCATAAAGAGATAGATTTGGCTCGTCCTAAAGCCAATGAAAACATATCAGGTTTTTTAAAGATAGAGAGAGAGTGGATAGATAAATTGTTATCAAATGGTTATATAGATACATTTAGACATATAAATGGTGATATAAAAGACAGATACTCCTGGTGGTCATATAGGGCTGGGGCAAGAGGTAACAATGTCGGATGGAGGATAGATTATTTTTTTGTTTCACAAGATTTGGAAGAGTATATCGTAGATGCCAAAATTCATGATGATATACTTGGTAGTGATCATTGTCCTATCAGTTTAACTCTAAAGTTACCAAATTGAAGCATTTAGTTATTTGGTAGTAAGGGCTAATTTTTTAAATACATCGCCTCTTTTTGCATAAGAGGAAAATTGATCTAAACTTGAAGCAGCAGGTGATAAAAGAACGACTCTATCTTGAGTATGTATATTTTGTATCTCTTCCATAGCCTTTTTTAACTCATATGAAGCAGTTACCTTTTTGTCTATTGATGTACAAAAATCTACCAATTTATCAGTATTTGTGCCTATGGCAAAGATCTCTACATGTAGAGGTTCGAGCATCTTAAAAAGAGGCGTTAGATCTACCCCTTTGTCATCCCCTCCTAGTATAAGTATCAAATCTCTATCTTTGTATCTTTTTACGGCTTCTAGAGTTGCATCTAGGTTTGTACCTTTAGAATCGTTGACCCATATTCTGCCTTTTTTATCTTTGAACTCTTCTAATTTATGAACATCGGTTTTAAAACTGTTTATTTTTCTATAGTTTACACTTCCAAGCAGTATCTTTTCTGCACAAACAGCAAGTATGGCATCAAGTAAAAAAGGGGTTTGAAATTTAATCTTTTCTATATCTATTTGCATTTTTTTTGCTAGGTCAAATTCATCGTTGTAGGTTATAGTGTGCGCTAAAGTATCAATACCTTCATATTTTTTCGGGATTATAGCCACAGATCCCTCTTGCATCCTTATAAGAGGACTCAGTTTTGCCTTTTCATACTCTTTGAAACTACCGTGCCAACTCAAATGATCAGGCTTTATGGGCAAAAGTAGATATATATCCGGGGTTGCTGTTTTTGTTTGGTAGAGCATATAAGAACTGGTTTCTAGTATCCATAATTTACTGTTTTTGTCTAAATTGGCAAGAGGATTTCCTATATTTCCTCCACACTCTGCACCTCTTTCTTTGAAGATAAGATCCAACATTTGGGTGGTAGTTGTTTTACCGTTCGTTCCGCTTATCCAGATCGAAAACGGCATATCTTTTGCAAAAAAATCATATTCGCTTACTAGATTTGTTGCTTTTTTTACAAGAGGATGGTTTTGTGGAAAACTAGGGCTTGGTATCTGAATATCAGAGTTTTTTGGATTAAATTTATTTGGTGGAAGTAGTTCGTTGCCAAACTCATCAAAGCTTTTTTCTTTAAAATGGTCGTCAAAAATTTGGCAGTTTTGAAATCTTTTTGCTATGGCTTTAGTGGTTTTTCCATATCCAAATAGTGCTATCATCTGATTTTAAGAGCCGTTAGTGCTATGATATTTGATATGAGAGCCATAATCCAAAATCTTACTATTATCTTATTTTCAGCCCAGCCTTTTATCTCAAAATGGTGATGAATAGGAGCCATAAGAAAAACTCTTTTTTTTCTAGTCTTGAAACTCCCGACTTGCAAGATCACCGACATCGTCTCTAATACGAAAACAAAGCCGACAAGAATGAGCAGAAATTCATTTTTTGAGATTATCGCCATATATCCTATAAAAGCTCCCAAACTCAAACTCCCGCTATCTCCCATAAATACTTCAGCAGGGTAGCAGTTATACCATAAAAAACCCACAAGTGAACCTATTAAGGAAGCAGCTATGATAACTACTTCACCTATACCACTTATCTTTGGTAAGAGCAGGTATCCGCTAAGTATAGCATGACCACTGATGTAAACAAATATACCAAGAGTGAGCATGGACAGTATAGATGGCACTGTTGCTAGTCCATCCAGCCCGTCCGTAAGGTTTACTGCATTACTTGACGATACCATGACAAAAGCCCAAAAGAAAACAGCAAACCACTGCATATCTAGTACGGGGTGTTTGTAAAATGGTAAAAATAGACTTGTGTCTAAAACAGTGCTTTGATATAGGAAATATGAAATTACAAGTGCAGAGGTAAATTGTAGAGAAAATTTTAATCTTGCACTTAAACCGGAGTTGTTGTTTTTACCGACTATTTTTGATATATCATCTTTTATGCCAATCAATCCAAATAGAGTTATAACACCAAATCCTACTAAGGCAAATATGTTTGTTAAATTTACACATATTAGGATTGCTATGAGAGCTGAAAATACAATTACTAATCCACCCATAGTAGGAGTTTTTCCTTTTGATTGATGTCCTTGTGGCGCTAAATAGTATATGGGTTGGTTTGCATTTTTGTTTTTTGCCCATTTTATAAATTTTGGCATAAGGTACATACTTATAAAGAGTGAGATAAAAAATGCAATACCGGAACGGACAGTGATGTATTGAAAAATGTTGATGTGAGTTGCTTGATAGAGCCAATAGAGCATAAAAAATCCATTTATATTTTTTAGACTTGTTGTGATATAAAAATATATCACGAATGTGTAAAGCCCAAAGGATAGGCTTTAAAGGAGCAATCTTGCACAAAAAATTTTATCACCATAGCTTTGGCTATGCCTCAAAAAATGTTTTGCACAATTTTACCCCTTTAAATCCTATTTGTGATATATTTTTATATCACAACAAGTCTATTGAAAGTATAATTTTAGTAAAATATTGCTTATAGGATGGTAATTTAAAGGAAAAAAGTGAAAAAAGATATTCAAAAAACTATTTTAGTTATTACTGATGGCATAGGGTATAACCCTGATTTAAAAGCAAATGCCTTTGCAAATGCTAAAAAACCGACTTATGATAAACTTTTTAAAGAAGTTCCAAATTCATTGATTAAAACTTCCGGGCTTGCAGTTGGACTCCCCGAGGGACAGATGGGAAATAGTGAAGTAGGTCATATGTGTATAGGTGCAGGACGAGTGATGTATCAAAATCTTGTAAAAATCTCTTTGGCTATAAAAGAGGATACTCTCAAAAATAATCCAGCCCTAAAGGATATATTGGGAGTTAAAGGTGATATTCATATAGTCGGATTGGTTAGCGACGGGGGTGTTCACTCTCATATAGATCACATCATCGCCCTTGCAAAAATAGCAAAAGATAGTGGCAAAAAAGTTTTTTTACATGTTATTACAGATGGGAGAGATGTGAGCCCGACATCCGGTATAGATTTTATTGAACAGCTAGAGAATATTTGTGATAAAGATATAAAAATTGCTACGATTTGTGGAAGATTTTATGCGATGGACAGAGACAATAGATGGGATAGAGTAAAAAAAGCTTATGATGTGATAGTAGATGCGAAACAAAAAACAGATAAAAGTCCTCAAAATTATATAAAAGATTCTTACTCAAAAGATATCACGGATGAGTTTATAGAGCCAGTTAGTATGCTAGATTATTTAGGCATGGATGAAAAAGATGGTGTAATTTTTGCAAACTTTAGAAATGATAGGATGAGAGAATTATCTGCTGCTATAGGAATTCGAGATTTCAATGAATTTAAGAGAGACAAGAGCGCGATTTCTAGTATAACGATAACAGAATATGATGCTTCTTATCCATTTGAAGTTATGTTTCCCTCAACTCCTCCAAAGAATACGCTAGCAGATGTGATTTCAGATAGTGGATTATCGCAAATGCATATAGCTGAAACTGAAAAATATGCACATGTAACTTTTTTCTTAAATGGTGGCGTTGAAGAGCCTGATATTGGAGAGAGCAGAGTGCTTATACCTAGTCCAAAGGTTGCTACCTATGATTTAAAACCAGAGATGAGTAGTGTTGAGGTAGGGGATGCAGTTTTAACATCTATGCAGGCAGGCTATGATTTTATAGTGGTAAATTTTGCAAATGGCGATATGGTTGGTCATACAGGAAATTATAGTGCAGTAGTTGAGGCAGTTGAGGCAGTTGATAAACAGATAGGAAGGATTCTAAAAAAGTGTGATGAGCAAAATTACTCTTTTATTTTGATAAGTGATCATGGAAATTGTGAGCAAATGGAAAATGAAAAAGGCGAAATTTTGACAAATCATACAACTTTTGATGTTTTTTGTTTTGTTAAAGCCAAAGATATAAAAAAAGTAGTAAACGGAGGGCTAAACAATGTAGCTCCTACAGTTTTAAAATTGATGGGTTTGGAAATCCCAAAAGAGATGGATAAACCATTGGTATAAAAGGATATATATGAAATTTAAAGGTAAAAATGTTTTAGTTACAGGCGCGGCAAGTGGTATTGGCAGGCAAATTGCCTTAACTTTAGCCGGGTATGGTTTAAAGGTTTGGATAAACTACCGTTCTCGTCCCCAAGAGGCAGATGCCCTTAAAAGTGAGATTGAGAATGGTGGCGGGGTTGCTGCTGTTATCGGTTTTGATATAGCTGATGAACAGGCTTTTATCCAGAGTATAAAGACTATAGTTGAGTCTGATGGAGAATTGTCTTATCTTGTTAATAATGCAGGTATTACAAATGATAAGTTAGCTATTAGAATGAAAACTGAAGATTTTGAGTCGGTACTAAAGGTAAATCTAACTTCTGCTTTTATTGGTTGCAGAGAAGCTCTAAAAGCGATGAATAAAAAGAGATATGGAGCTATAGTAAATATTTCGTCTATCATTGGCGAAACAGGAAATGTAGGACAGGTAAATTATAGTGCAAGCAAAGGCGGACTCATAGCAATGACCAAAAGCTTTGCCCTTGAGGCAAGTGCAAGAGGAATAAGATGTAACGCTATAACGCCGGGATTTATAGAGACAGAGATGACTGAAAATCTAAGTGACGATATGAAAAAAGTATATACAGACAAAATTCCATTAAAGAGATTTGGAAGAGCAGAAGATGTGGCACAAAGTGTTGCATTTTTGCTAAGTGATAATGCCTCATATCTCACGGGAGTTGTTTTAAAAGTAAATGGCGGAATGTACATGTAGTCTATTTTAAAGTTTTTTTAGATAGAATAATAAAAATTTTTAAAGGAGTTAGTGATGGCACTAATTGAAGAAGTAAAAGAAGTAGTTGTTGAGCAATTAAATGTAAATCCTGATGAAGTAAAAGAAGAGTCTAAGTTTGTAGAAGATTTAGGTGCTGATTCATTGGATGTAGTAGAGTTGGTTATGGCATTGGAAGAAAAATTTGATATTGAGATTCCAGATACAGATGCTGAAAAAATCATTACAGTCAACGATGCTATAAAATATATAGAAGAACACAAATAAAAATATAATTAAATTTTTTTACACTAGGCACTTTGTGCTTAGTGTATTTTTTGTTTGAAACTAAGGAGTTATTTTGAAAAGAGTGGTAGTTACCGGTTTGGGTATGATAAATTCAGTTGGTTCTGACAAGGAGAGTTCTTTTAAGGCCATAGTTGATGGAGAGTGTGGCATTAAAAGGATTAGTTCATTTGATACAACTAATCATTCTGTGAAGATTGCTGGTGAAATAACTGATTTTGATCCAAAAACTATTATGAATCCAAAAGATGTTAAAAAAGCCGATAGATTTATCCAGCTAGGTATAAAAGCAGCTACAGAGGCGATGCAGGATGCAAAATTTGATTCTTATGATGGAGATAGATTTGGTGTCAGTTCAGCTTCAGGTATAGGTGGGCTTATAGCTATAGAAAAAAACTCTTTAGTTTGTGAAAATAGAGGTCCAAGAAGAATTTCTCCATTTTTTATTCCCTCAGCTCTTGTAAATATGTTGGGTGGTTTTGTTGCGATAGAGCATAAAATCAAAGGTCCTAATATTTCAAGTGTTACAGCTTGTGCTGCCGGTACCCATGCTATAAGTGCAGCAGCAAAAACAATTATGCTTGGCGGTGCTGATAAAATGCTTGTAGTTGGTGCAGAAGCAGCGATATGTGCTGTTGGAGTTGGTGGTTTTTCATCTATGAAAGCACTCTCAACAAGAAATGACGAACCTCTACTTGCCTCAAGACCTTTTGATAAAGACAGAGATGGTTTTGTGATGGGTGAAGGTGCGGGAGCTCTTGTGCTTGAGTCTTATGAAGATGCCCTTCAAAGAGGAGCACATATATATGGGGAGTTGATAGGTTTCGGTGAGAGTGGTGATGCTTATCATATAACTACACCAGACCCTGATGGTGCTTTTAGAGCTATGAGAGCTGCTTATGAGATGGCAGGAAAACCAAAAGTTGATTATATAAATGCGCACGGAACAAGCACGGCAGCAAATGACAAAAATGAGACTGCTGCTATCAAAAAACTTTTTGGAGATGATATACCTTTGGTAAGTTCTACTAAAGGTCAAATTGGACACTGCTTAGGGGCAGCTGGAGCTATTGAAGCTGTGGTTTGTTTGATGGCACTAAGAGATAAAATACTACCACCAACTATAAATCTTACAAATCCAGATCCTAATTGTGATTTAGACTATATACCAAACAAAGCTAGAAAAATTGATACGCAAATAGTGATGAGCAACTCATTTGGTTTCGGTGGTACTAATGGCTCTGTTATTTTTAAAAAAATTTAGGAAATTAAATGGCAACATATCTTGATTTTGAGCACAACATAAAAGAGTTGGATGAAGCAATATCTAGTGCTAAAATCAAAGGAGATACTCCAGCAATAGAAATTTTAGAGAAAAATCTGAAAAAAGAGGTCTCTAAAGTATATAAAAATCTTGATGATTATCAAAAACTTCAACTTGCCCGCCATCCTGATCGTCCATATTTTATGGATTATGTAAGATTGATTTTGGATGATGGATATCAAATTCATGGAGACAGAGCTTTTCGTGATGACCAAGCTGTGCTTGCTTACTTGGGTTATATCGGTGGAAAAAAAGTCATACTCATAGGTCAGCAAAAAGGTAGAGGTACAAAGTATAAACTAAAAAGAAATTTTGGTATGCCTCATCCAGAGGGCTACAGAAAAGCTCTTAGAATTGCCAAGATGGCAGAAAAATTTGATATACCTATACTCTTTCTTATAGATACTCCGGGTGCATTTCCCGGTCTTGAGGCAGAAGAGAGAGGTCAAAGTGAGGCAATAGCAAGAAATCTCTTTGAATTAAGTGATTTAAAGACAAAGATACTCTCCATCGTTATAGGTGAAGGTGGCAGTGGCGGAGCTTTGGCTCTTGGAGTTGCTGATAGACTTGTAATGATGAAGTATTCTGTCTTTTCTGTTATATCACCTGAGGGATGTGCTGCGATTCTTTGGAATGATCCACTTAAACAAGAGGCTGCTACAAAAGCCATGAAGATTACAGCAGATGATTTACACAAGATGGGCTTAATTGATGAAGTTTTGGAAGAGCCGATCGTTGGGGCTCATAGAGATAAGCTCGGTTCTGCAAATGCTATCAAGGAGTATTTTCTAAAATTTTTAGAAGATATGAGTGCTATTAGTGATGAAGAGAGAGTAAAAAGAAGAGTTGAAAAGATACTATCTATTGGTGCCTACGAAGATAAAGAACAATCTAAGTAAAAGACGCCTCTAAAATAACCCCCATATACATTTAACTGTTATTAACCCCCATCTAGATAAATACTAGACGGGGATTTGTATGTTTTAGTGTAGATCTTTCCACACTGATCTTTTCCATAATAGTGCAAGTATTGTAAATATTACAAAAAAGCCTATTACTTTTATACCGAGTGCATCACGAGCAGGTTTGCTTGGATCACCGGTCTCTTCTAGGTATGAAGTTACCTTTTCAAAACCCTCTTTTGTTAGACCAACTCTTGGCATAGCAGTTCCAGGTAATTGGCTTTGAGGATCCTCTATGAAAGTTTTCAAGAAATCTTCACTTCTAGCTCTTATAATGATAGAAAGATCAGGAGGAAGTTTACCCATGTAGTCAGCTAAATGACCTTGATATTCAGCTACCTTCTCCTTGAACTTTAGCAAATCTATATCTTGATTTGTTTTGATATTTGATTTGGTCTTCGGAACAAATCCTATCTGCTCGTACTTACCGTATCTATTTGCATGACATCTACCACAACTTGCAACATAAGCCTCTTTTGGAGTTACCTCTTGTGGGGCTATTGATTTAAGATAGGCAACCATATCAGCTATCTCTTGCTCTTTGTCTCCGCCTGCACCGTAAAATGCCGGCATAGGAAACGATCTTGTTTTTCCATCAAATTTATGCTCTAACTTTAAAGCTTTTACAGGATCTTTGATCAGTTGAGCTAAAAATCTCTCATCAAAAAGTGCACCGACATTACTTAAGTCAGGCGGGTTTACTCCATAGCTAGCTGCTGCAGTATTTGGATCCATTGGCGCAGGCATACCTTTTGATTTTATACTGTGACATCCAAGACATGCACCAGCACCCATCACTAAAGCTTCACCTCTTTTTACATCACCTTTTTTTGTTAATGTAGGTAAATCATTGTATGCGAAATTTTTATCTTCTACATGTTTGTGCATTTTGCTATGCGCAAAAGGTTCAACTCCCCAATATGTCAAGAGAGAGAAGAATATGACTATTATTAGTATTTTTAACTCTTTCATTATTTCTTACCTCCTATTGGCTTTTCCATTTTTGTGATGATTGGAAGTGCTATCCATAAGGCTATAAAGAAATAAGCCGCAATAGTTCCATAAGTAGTATAGACTCCAACAGGCGGTAGTTTACCGAGTATTGTCAATGCAAGCATATTGATTAGAAGTAACCAAAACCATACTTTAAATATACCTCTTTTACTTGCAGGAGCAACATTTGGACTTCTATCTAAGAAAGGAAGAAGTAGATAAATTACTTGTGCAAAGCCAAAAGCGATAAGACCAGGATTTTTTGGAAATGGTCTTAATATCTCATAACTCCACAAGAAGTACCACTCAGGATAGATATGAGTCGGAGTTTTTAGACCGTTTGCAGGATCAAAGTTAACAGGATCCATAGCAAATTCAAAATGGTAAAATACTAAATAAAAGAAAAATATAAAGTAAAATCCAAGAACAACTATATCCTTGCTTAAAAAGTCAAATTGAAATCTTATGACTTTTGAGTGTTTTGTATCACCGCTAAGGTATTTTTCGCTCTCCTCTTTGAAATCTATCTCTTCACCGTCTTGATTATTAACATGTGGAATTCTAAGAGTTGCGAAGTGAAATACGATCAATGCCATTATAACCAATGGAAGAAGTAAAACATGTAGCATAAAAAATCTTGTAAGATAAGCATCTCCTGGTACATAACCACCTCTAATCCACTCAACCAAACCATTTAGGTTTAAGGAACCTAGACTAAAGATATTTGTGATAACCATACCGGCCCAATAGCTCATCTGTCCCCATGGTAGCATATAGCCACTAAAAGCTTCAGCTGAAAAAGTAACAAAAAGAAGCATTCCAGAGATCCAAATCATCTCTCTGCCTTTTTTGTAACTACCATAATAAATCCCAGTAAACATATGTATATATATGATAAGAAATACTACAGATGCAGCGACACCGTGAATATGTCTCCAAAGCCAGCCATAACCGACTTGACTCATTATCACATAGTTTACACTGTCAAATGCAAGTTTTGTATCTGGTTTATAATACATCAGTAAGAAAATACCAGAAATTAGAAGCACGCCAAAAGTGGCTGCTAGAATCATGCCCATTGCCCATAAAAAGTTTATATTTTTAGGTATCCAATACTCTGTTGCCAAAGCTTTTTTAACAGTATCAACTGCAAGTCTTTGGTTTAGCCAGTCTTGGATACTTGTCGCTTTCGTAAAATGTGCCATCAATCCTCCCTTATACTGTTAAGCCAGCGGCTTCCATTTTTTTGTACTCTGCACCTGCCTCACCAAGAACTATCTTTGTTCCATCTACCTTAAAAGGTGGAATATGTAAAGGTATCGGAGGAGGAGCTTTTAGCACGCGACCCGCTGTGTCAAATTGTCCACCATGACAGGCACAGATAAATTTCTTTTGTTTAGGAAAATAAGAAGGGATACAACCAAGATGGGTACAAAGCCCTATAGCTATAAAAAACCTATCTTTGCCTACCATGATATCTCTGTCATCTTTTTTCATATCAGCTGTTTTTTTTAAGATAAATATAGGTTTACCTCTCCATTTCTCAACATTTAAAACATTTGGTTGTGCACCACTTAAATCTACAGTTGTATATCCCGCAGCTTTTACACTAGGAAGCGGATCCCAAGTTCGTTTAGCTGCACCAAGAACTGCTATACCACCAAGAGTAGTAAAGCCACCAAGGGCAAGACCAAGAAAGTCTCTTCTCTCTTTTTTTACTGCCATCTCTATCCTTTCATTTTCATTTTACCTATTTTACCTAATTTTGTTTTAAAATAAGATGACATAAATCAATATTTGTATCTAAAAAGAAGTAATTATGAGATATAAGGGTGCTACAGGGTGCTAGAGAAATTTTTTGATTTTATCAAATAGCTTGTCTTTGGTGCTTTTGTTGAGTTCTATTTTATCGTTTTCATCTATGTAGTACTCTTTTGGTAGTTTGTTTGGTTCTGTCCCATCAACATTTATGACAGTTAATTGGGGATCTATTAATTCTCTAAGTTGTTTTTGAACAACCATCTTTGTGGTCATCAAACTCATAGAACACCCATGGCAAGTTCCAGCTAATTCTATATAGATAGTGCCGTCTTTTGCCCCCAATAGTTTTATATTTCCACCGTGTGATTTTACATACTCGTTTACGGTTGGTAGGTAGTGTTTGACTGCTTTATAAATCTCTTCATCGCTAAATATCATTTTTAGTCCTTATTTTTTTGGAAATATACTCCAAAAAACCTTAAATAAGACTAAAACTATCTTATTGCTCCGCCAGACAATATTACCCTTAACGATAAGCTAATGCATCTTTTTATATAATATCATATGTCAAAAATATTATTATTAGAAGATGACGAAGTCCTATCGGAGACACTAATAGAATTGTTGGAAAGTGAGAATTTTGAAGTCCTACATGTAGAGGATGGAGAGATGGCGCTTGATGCTACATTTGTATCTAAGTTTGATCTTTTGCTCTTAGATGTAAATGTACCTTTTTTAAATGGATTTGAGCTTTTGAAGAGCTTAAGAGAGAGTGGAGATATGACGCCTGCTATTTTCATCACAGCTCTTAGTGATGTCGCATCTTTGTCGCAGGGTTTTGAGGTTGGAGCTGATGACTACATAAAAAAGCCCTTTGATTTTGATGAACTTTTGATACGCATCAATGCTCTGTTAAAAAAGCAGTATCATACATATTCAAATGAGATAACTGTAGGAGACTTTCGTTTTGTTATAGAAAAAGACGAGCTTTATAGTGGTTCAAAGTTCATACCTCTTCCTCCGTATGAGTTAAATATCGCGAGAATTTTATTTCAAAATCTAAATAAGACAGTCCAAAAAGAATACCTATTGGATGTTTTGGGCGATGGAAAAGAGATGAGTGAGGGGGCTTTGAGAGTCCATATGACAAAACTTCGCAAGATTGGTTTGCCGATTGATACGATAAAAGGTATAGGATATCGTCTTGAAAACTCATGAAAAAAAAGCTTTTTTAAAATTTTTTCTTATCTATTTTCTGAGTGTTGCTATTTTGATATTAGCCGCTGGTTTTTTTTATTTTGTACAGATGAAAAATCAATATCTAAACACAGAAGAATTTTCCATGATAAAATATGCCAGAGAGATTAAGAT
>JALUMZ010000294.1 GCA_027055635.1 Campylobacteraceae bacterium | reverse complement strand
ATCCCACTCTCATAAGGGCAGAAGGTGGTAGCAGATATGGTGATTTTACGATAACTGTTTGGATTTTAAAACACAAAGGAGTCGTTTTATTCAAAAGCGATCACATAGATAACTCTTTTTTAAGAGGGTATTTCAAAAAAACTAAAGATGGGATGAGATATGAGTTTAGTTATTAGATCAAAACTTATCTCGTTTTTATGGTGGATTTTTGCACCTATTTTGACTGCATTATTGTTAAATTCATTGGTTATTTTGATATTTGACAAGAGCTATTCAAATGATATAAACACAAATGATACAGGATTTAATTATACTCGAAATATCCCTCTTTTTTTACACTCAAAATCTCAAAAAAGACCAAAGAGTATAGCAGTAGCACCATCTTATAGATTAGGCGATATACAATTAAAGGCTTGCTATGTCGGGAGTATTCGCCAATTTATAGTTTTTCAAGAGGGGGGTAAGACTCACTTTTTAGACTTAAATAAGAGCTATAAAAACGCAAAACTAAAAGAAATCGGGATGGATTATGCACTATTTGAAAAAAATAAAAAAGAGATAAGACTAGAACTCCAAAAGACAAAAACAGGACAAACTCTTGGCAAAAAGAGGAATATAACTAAAAAAATAGCACCAAACAGTAGATTTGTAGATGTAAAGAGGGATAGTTTTAGAGAATATAAAAAGAGTATTAGAAGAGCCCTAAGAGATATAAGGATAGAACCACTTAGAAAAGGCAGAGAGTTTTTGGGCGTAAAGATAGGCTTTATCAGGAAAAATTCTCTGTTTGATACGATGGGTTTTAAAAAAGGTGATATCATCAAATCCATAGACGGACATACACTCACAAGTATAATGGATTTGTTGCCGTACTACAATAGACTAGATGAGACAACGACTATAATAGTCGGCTTTGAAAGAGATAATGAGATGAAGGAAATAACTTATGAGATTGATTAGTGTGATACTTATATTTGCAAGTTTGCTATTTGCAAAAAACAGCAGTGTTGAGATAAATTTTAAAGATTTACAGATAAATGATTTTGTAAAGATGGTCTCTAAGATAAGCGATAAAAATATACTTCTAAACTACAATATTCCCGGTAAAGTAAATTTTATATCTGTAAAACCCATCAAAAAAAACCAAATTTATGATCTACTTATAAGTATCCTAAAAAACAAAGGATATACACTAGTTGATACTCACAACGGTTATTTTCAAGTGGTAAGAAGCAGTGACGCCATAAGAGAGTCCCCACCTCTAAAGTCAGGCGGGACACTAAACCAAATCCAGACTTATATATTGGGTATTCACAATCTCTCAGCCATACAGATACTCCCGCAAATCCGTTTTTTACTAAGTAGATATGGAAAAATTGCCGTCTCAAAAGAGGCAAACAGCCTAATCATAACAGACTATCTTCAAAACCTAAGAAGCATCAAAGAGCTCATAAAAGAGTTGGATTCTCAAAAGAAAAAAGAGATCAAATTCTATACTCTTGAAAATTCAAAAGTAACATCAATTCTACCCAAGATAAAAAGTATAACAAATAGTATATACAACCAAAAAATGCCAAGTCAAAAGGTTGATTTTTTTGCAAACGAGGGTACAAATACTCTCATAATAATCTCTAGTAAAAAGATGATAAAAGATATAGTCTCCCAAGTAAAAGAGTTGGATAAAAAAGATGATGTGTCCCAGAGGTATCTTCACATCGTGAGTTTAAAAAATGCAGAAGCCAAAACAATAGCCCAGACTTTAGGTGAGATAATAGCAAACAAACCCAAAGATAAAAAGGCAAAGGTAAAAGTCAGAGTCGATACGACAAAACCCACATTTACTGCTGATGAAGAGACAAACAGACTCGTAATTTATGCTTCAAATGAAGAGTTTAAAGATATACAGAAGCTTATAGATGCACTAGACACCCCTAGGCAACAAGTCTATGTAAGTGCTAAAATAGTAGAGATAAGCAATTCAAAGTCAAAGAAAATAGGTGCAACGTATGGTGTCTTAGGAGGAGTTGCCAACTCTTCGGGATTATACTCATTTAGTGCCCAGCTTGGCTCTCCTGCCATACCTTTTAGTCTTAAGGATTTAGGAATCGATGTACCCTCTATCACAAAAGGATTGGCTCTTGGAGCTAGTATATCTCTGCTTAGTATCAATGGAGCTGCGAACATCCTCTCTCAACCCTCTTTGCTTTGCGTAAATAACAAAGAATCCTCCATATATGTAGGAAAAACAGAGTCTATCATCACGCAAGGAAGTGTCAGTGCAAACACAACTGATGTCACAAAAAATACCTATACAAGACAAGATATAGGCTTGACTCTTAAAGTAAAGCCTAGGATTTCAAGCGACAATAAAGTCTTGCTACATGTAAATGTTACTATGGAAGATGTATTGCCCGGAAGCAAACCGGGGTTACCTATAACCACAAAAAGGGATGTAGATACCACATCTATAGTAAAAAATGGTGAGAGTATTATAATAGGAGGATTGATTAAAGATAAAATCGGAAAAACCATCACAAAAGTTCCGCTTTTGGGAGATATTCCACTACTCGGTCAGGCTTTTAGACATACTGAGGATAGTGGAGACAAGATAAACCTTCTTATAGTCTTGACACCCTATATAGTAAATAAAAGTGGACAACTCTCCTCACTGAGAGAGGCTTTGGCAAAGTTAAATACTATAGAGAAAAAATTTGTAAAAGATATAGTAAAAAAATGAAAATTGCAAATATAAAAACACTCGAAGATTTAGATCTATCACCCTCATTTGACGGCAGTGTCGATATAAATCTTTTGGTAAAAAACCATCTACTTTTGACATCGATAGATGGCAAAGCTTATGCGGTTTTAGATAAAGAGTACATGGCAGACGGCTTAAACTATCTCTCAAAACTCTCAATCGAACCTGAAGTATGTTTTTTGGATGACACCTCTTATGCAAGACTTCATGATAGATACCTAGAACAAAAGAGTGATAAGGAGCTTAGCGGTTCATTTAGCGAAGATGAAAAAGAGGAGTTTTTAGAGGATGATATATCACTATCTCAATTTCTAAAAACCAGCTCAGACATACTTACAAGCGAAGAGTCAGCACCTATCATAAAGTTTGTAAATTCACTCTACTACCAAGCCATAAAAAAGAGAGCATCGGATATACATATAGAGACTCATGAAAACAGAGGAGTGGTAAGATTTAGGATAGATGGGGCTTTGATAAAACATATAGACTTAGATAAGCACATCATCAACCTTATCATAAACCGTATAAAAGTTATCTCAAATCTTGATATTGCCGAAAAAAGAGTTCCGCAAGACGGCAGGACCGTTGTAAAAATTGCCGGTAAAAATCTCGACATCAGAGTCTCAGTTCTGCCGACATACTATGGTGAGAGAGTTGTTATGAGGATTTTGATGGACTCATCAAACATACCCTCACTCGAAGGGTTAGGCTTTGATGAAGAGTTAACCAAAGAGTTTAGATCTCTGCTTTCACACTCTTATGGTATGATTTTAGTGACCGGTCCGACAGGGAGTGGAAAATCCACCACACTACACTCATTTCTAAGCACTATATCAACTCCTGAAAAAAATATAATCACCATAGAAGATCCGGTTGAGTACAAAGCAAATCATATAAATCAAATACAGGTAAATGCAAAAACGGGACTCACTTTTTCATCCGGACTAAGGTCAATACTCAGGCAAGACCCAGATGTTGTTATGGTTGGAGAGATAAGAGATACAGAGACTGCAAAAATAGCGATACAATCAGCCCTCACAGGACATCTTTTACTCTCGACACTACATACAAACAATACAACAGCAGCTCTGACAAGGCTTATAGATATGGGTATAGAGGAGTTTCTTATCAGCTCTAGTCTGCTTGGTGTCTTAGCTCAAAGATTAGTGAGAAATCTCTGTCCACATTGTAAAGTTGAAGATAAAAACAATGATGAGTTCAAGATAGAGTTTGGCATAAAAAAAGAGGCAAAAATATATAGTTCAAAAGGTTGTAGCAAGTGTAGTTTCACAGGCTATAAAGGAAGAAGTGCCGTAGGTGAGCTCTTTTTGATGAATGATGAGATCAAAAATATGCTTAAAGAGGGCATGAATGATTTTGAGATAAGAGAGGCAATGTCACAAAAAGGACTCACCCTTTTATCTCAAAAAATCGCTACTTTGGTAGAAAATGGAACAACCAGCCTACAAGAGGCACTAAGAGTAGGTATAAGAGACTGATGTTTTTCAAATACAAAGGTTTGGATAAAGATGGTAAGAGAGCAAAAGGTGTTTTTGAAGCAAACGACATTGAAGAGGCAAAGATAAGGCTAAGAGCAAAAGGTGTTATATACAGCTCTTTAGCGATAGATAAACCACTCTTTAAAATCAAAAAAAAGAGTCTTTTTGCAAAAGAGTTTCCACCCAAAAAACTCTCAACTATCAGCAGAAACCTCAGCATCTATCTAAAATCTGGCGTATCATCCATAGTTTATGCCATCAAATTAGAGAAACAACAACACTTAGACAACAAGAAATTTTTTAAATTTTTCAGCTCGGTTGAGACATCACTAGATGAGGGAAAGAGCTTTTATAGTGCCCTAGAGGCTCAAAATATCTTTATCCTTCCTAGTTTCTATAAACAATCCGTAAAAGTAGCAGAAGAGTCCGGTACGCTTGATTTAGTCTTAAAAGAGCTCTCTATATTTATAAAAAACCAAGAGATGATAAAGAGTAAAATCTCAAGTGCTCTTGCTTATCCACTCTTTATAGTGATAGTTTCATTTTTTATGGTGGGCTTTATGCTTAGTGTTGTGGTGCCAAAAATTACAAGTATGTTTGACCAACTTGGGCAAGAGTTACCAAAAATCACAAAGTTTGTGATAACTTTGGGAGATTTTATAGATAGAAACTGGGTAGATATATTGGTATTTTTGTTTCTATTTTTGTTTCTATTTTCTTACATGTATAAAAATATCTCAAAATTTACATACTTTATAGATACTATCCTCTTAAAATTACCGCTTTTTGGCAAGATAATCCAAACTTCTGAATTGGCAAAATTTTCCTATATAGTATCTGTTCTTTTGAACTCCGGAGTAACATTTGTACAAGCTGTCAAACTGTCTTCAAATACAATAAAAAACAGGGTTATCTCAAAACTCTTTCTAAATGCCTCTGATGAGTTAGTCAAAGGAAAAAAACTATCAAATGCACTCTCAAAACAGAACTACAAGATAGATAAATCTTTCATACAAGCCATATCGCTAGGCGAAGAGACAAGTCAAATGAGAGAGATACTTGAAAATCTATCTGAACTCTACACAGAAGAAAATAGCGATAAGATAAACAAAATGCTCTCTTTGTTAGAGCCTATACTCATCTTGATAGTAGGAGCTATCATAGGTGTAATCGTAACAGCCATGCTGCTTCCTATCTTCTCGATTAACTTAAATATGTAAAATTTTAGATATAATAATCTCTCTAAATAGACCTTTACCTTATCGCTAGGGTACCCAAAAAGGTCGCTCAATAAGGCAGTATAGATGGACATCGAGAAGATTAAATATGATATAAAAGAGATGATTATTCAAGAGTGTGAAAAGGATGATTTCAGACCTGAAGATATAGATGATGATATAGAACTGTTTTCGCCAAGTAGCGGATTGGAGCTAGATTCACTTGATGCTTTGGCTATCTCTATGGGATTGCAAAAGATGTATGGTGTCAGACTCGGAGACTCTAAAGATTTTAGAAGAGTGGTTACTACGATAGAAAAACTCGCACAATTTGTAAAAAATGAGAAAGATGGCTAGTGTAAATATCCTCGCTTACGATACTATGTGTTCACTTGGGGATTTAAAACAGAGTGTAGAAATGATAGAGGAGTCAAAAGTCTCTATCTCTTCAAAGAGTATCAAGATAGGGGAGCAAAAGAGTGAAATTCCATACTATCTTCTAAAAAGTAAAATCAAGCAAAACAGAAATGATATACAAAAAGCACTAGAGAGTATGCTTATAAAGCTACTTGCAAAACTAGATAAGCAAAAACTAGACTCTACCGCCCTTATCGTTGGTACTTCACTGATAGATTGGTATTTAGTGGACTCTATAAACAGTTGTGCTTATGAGTATAAAAAAGAGCCATACAATTCACAAAAGAGAAGTATCGACTCTTATGCAAAAGATTTGGCTCTAAAGTATGGTTTAAGTGAATTTAGTATGACCATAAATACAGCCTGCACCTCAAGTGCAAATGCTCTGCTTGAAGC
>JALUMZ010000293.1 GCA_027055635.1 Campylobacteraceae bacterium | reverse complement strand
TATTATCATAACAAAAACAAAAAAAATAGATAAAAAATATGACATACAAAACCCTTTTTTATGGACAAAATTACTAAGAAAACTAAAAAACAAAAATTCAATACAATTAGATAAAATCGCAGAAAAATTTAATTTTAAAAATACAGTTTCGCAATATACTTTTATAAAGCAAAGAGCAGATGGATACAAGGTAAGCTATTTTCCACTTCCCTTTAAAAGATTCTTGGAAGCATACAGCAATCAAAGAAAGTCCCTTATTTTAGCAATTTCAAGACAAGAGAGCAACTTTATTCCGGCATCAGTCTCTACTTCTTACGCTCTTGGAATGATGCAGATAATGCCTTTTTTGGCTCGTGCCATAGCTAAAGAGATAAAACTAAAAAATTTTGATATAGATGAAATGTTTAATCCAAAAATAGCTTATAAATTTGCAAATATACAGTTAAACTATTTAACAAAAACGCTAGGTCATCCTCTTTTTATAGCCTATGGATACAATGGGGGAGCAGGATACACCAAGAGAGCGATAAAATCTGGAAATCTTTTTAAAAAAAGGGGTGAGTATGAGCCATATCTTGATATAGAATTACTCTCTTCTAGTCAGACCCGGGAATACGGTAAAAAAGTACTTGCAAACTATATAATATATATGCAGCTTTTTGGAGAAAAAATCTCTCTAAAAAAAGAAATCTTAGATATTTATAAATTTTATGATAAGATAAGCAAAAATAGATAAAAAAAAGGGGGGGGAAGCAAAGATGAAAGATGGATCTTTGGGTATAACTGTTAGTAGATATATTATGGACTTGCAGCATATGTTTCCTGAAGCAAAGGGAGATTTAACCGGTCTGTTAAATGAGTTGATAGTTGCTGCTAAAACTATAAATGCAGAAGTAAATAAAGCAGGTTTAGCAGATATTTTAGGACAATCAGGCAAGAAAAATATACAAGGCGAAGAGGTTCAAAATCTAGATGAACTTACAAACAATACAGTTAAAAAAAGAATGGAGAGTTGTGGCTATGTATGTGCTATGGTTTCTGAAGAAGAAGAGAAGATAATCCCCGTAAAAGAGGGATATAGTGGAAAATATACCTTGGCTTTTGATCCACTAGACGGTTCTTCAAATATTGATGTCAATGTTAGTATAGGTACAATTTTTTCTATACACAGGCGTATAACTTCAAGCTCTGAAGCATCCTCCTATGATGTTCCGGGAACTGCTGATGATTTTCTACAAAAAGGCAGCAAACAAGTTGCAGCCGGCTATATACTATATGGCTCAAGCACTATGATGGTTTTCACTACGGGGCATGGAGTAAACGGCTTCACACTTGACCCGAGTGTCGGTGAGTTTTATCTCTCTCACAAAGATATTAAAATTCCTAAACAGTGTAAATACCTAAGTGTAAATGAGGGAAATTATAGATATTGGGATGAAAATATGCAAAAGTATATAGGGCATATAAAAAATAGTGAAATATCCTCAAGATACATAGGTTCTTTAGTCGCAGATTTTCACAGAAACCTTATAAGTGGTGGAATCTTTCTATATCCTAAAGACAAAAAAGATCCAAAAAAGAAGAGTGGAAAATTAAGACTTCTGTACGAAGCAGCGCCATTAGCATTTCTTGCTGAGCAAGCAGGAGGAGCAGCGATGAATGATGAGGGTAAAAATATTTTAGATATCGAACCTACCGGCATACATCAAAGAACACCTCTTATCATTGGAAATAGAGAAACTGTACTGGAAGCAGTAGATTTTCTAAAGAAACATGGGAACTAATAGTTTTTTTCAAACTTCAATATGGTTTTTTTGTATGAATCTACTTGCAAAGTAAATTTTAGAATATTTTTATTGATTCTTGGGGTTTGTACTAAAAAATATTGACTCCAAGGATTTGATGCTGGAATAATCTTTAAAATCTGGCTATTTGATTTTAATTTTCTTATATTAACAAGATGTGTACTGTCTGCAATATTAATTTTAAGATCCTTTGGGCTCAAATCCTTCTCTATCTCTTTGCCACCAAAAGCAACAAAGTGAAAACCTACTACAAATTGTTCTTGGTCTGTATTTACTATTTTTTGATTTTTAAAAGAGTCTAAATATGTGACTGTAATAAAAATTCTTGTTTTACTATTTTTAACAATTTGCGTCTTTTTTGTATTTGCCACACTCTGTTCGGTAACTTTTTTACTACCGACATAAAGGCTATCATGTTTGTATGAACATGCACTAAGCAGCAAAACAGACACTAAAAAAATATACTTCACAACACAACTCCAAAAGATTTAGGTGATTATAAACTTTTTTTCCAAATAAACTCATTAAAAGATAAACATATTTTAGGTATAATCTCTCAAAAATATTGGATGGTTATAGAATTATGAAAAATTTAGCAGTTGCTTTTAGTGGTCCTTCAAATAGTGGAAAAACTTCTTTAATAGTAAAAATATCAAATCTACTGAGAGAAACACACCAAATAGCTATAGTAAAACATGATCCCGGAGACAAAGCAACATTTGACCAAAACGGAAAAGATAGTTGGAAATTTGCACAAACAGGTGCAGAAGTTTTAGTAGCAAGTCCTACAAGAACCACTCTATTTTCACAAAAAAGAAAAGATTTAGATGAGATTATCAGACTTTTTGATGAATTTGATTTGATGATAGTTGAGGGGTTAAAAACACTTCCACTTCCAAGGATTTCGATATTTAGAAATAAGATAGATGAGAGTTATTTTGATTATTCAAATGCTATAGCAATTGATAACAGTATCGACTTAAATGATTATAATATACCAAAAAATATAGAAATACTAGACCTAAACGATACAGACTCTATAGTCAAATGGATATTAGAAAATGCAAAGAAGGTAAAATAAAAATGGTAGAAATTTTTGATGCTATTAAAAAATCAGCGATAAGAATAAAATGGCTTATAGAAAATGAAGATGCAAGTTATTCCCAAAATATAAATGCCACAGGTGATACACAACTAAAACTTGACATAAAAAGTGACTTAATCATCGAAGAAGAGTTTAAAAAAATAAGCAGTGTAAAAGAGATAATTAGTGAAGAAAAAGAGAATAAAACACCAATATATGAAAATGGAAAATATCTAGTAGGATATGATCCACTTGATGGTTCTAGTCTCTTAGATGTAAATTTTAGTGTTGGATCAATCTTTGGTATATATAAAAATGCATACGACGGAAAACATATGATTGCTGCTGTTTATGTTATATATGGTCCTGTTACACAAATGGTTACTGCTTATGAAGATGTTGGAATGTATAAATTAAACGAAGATGGAGACTTTGCATTTATAAAAAGTTTAGAGTTAAAAGATAGTGGTCTTATAAATGCTAGTGGAGGCACACATACAGGTTGGTCAAAAAAACACCATAATCTCATAGAAGAGATATATGAAAGAGGAGCGAGACTAAGATACTCAGGAGGTATGGTTCCTGATCTTCATCAAATATTACTAAAAGGTGGTGGACTATTTTCATATCCTAGTACTAGCGATACGCCAAAAGGAAAACTAAGAATGGTATTTGAAGTATTCCCTTTTGCATTTATATTTGAAAAAGCTGGAGGAGAAGCAATTGACGGGAAGAGAAGACTGCTAGACTTAATACCTATGCACCCCCATGATACAACACCATGTTATTTTGGCTCCAAAAAAGAGATAGAGTTAGTTTTAAAACATAATGAATAATGATATAGATAAATACAAACAAAATTTAGTAAACAGTAGCAAAAAGTTAAAAGAGTGTCAAAACAGTATGAATCTGAAAAGTTGTTTTGATTGCAAAAAACTGTTTGATTGCGAAACTAGAAAAAACTACATAGATGCCGTCTATAAAAGTATGTCCAAGGGACAAAGTGGCGGCTTTGAATTTTAAAAGGAAAAAAATGAACCAAAAAGCTTATATTACCACACCGATATATTATGTAAATGATGTCCCTCATATAGGTCACGCATACACCACTATCATTGCTGATACTATGGCAAGATACTATAGATTAAAGGGATATGATACTTTCTTTTTGACAGGAACAGATGAGCATGGTCAAAAAATAGAAGAGGCTGCAATTTCTAGAGGAAGAACTCCCAAGGAGTATGCAGATGAGATAAGTGGAAAGTTTAAAGCCCTTTGGGATGAATTTGAAATTAGTTATGATAAATTTATCAGAACTACTGATCAAGAGCATAAAATTGGGGTTCAGAAGGCATTTTCAACTATGTTTAATAGCGGAGATATTTATAAAGGTGAATACGAAGGTCACTATTGTGTGAGTTGTGAAACATTTTTTACTGATACACAGTTGATAGATGAAAATCTATGTCCAGATTGTGGAAAAGAGACAAGAATCGTAAAAGAAGAGAGTTATTTTTTCAAACTCTCAAACTATCAAGAAAAACTTTTAAAATGGTACAGTGACGATGAAAAATGTGTACTTCCAAAAGGGAAAAAAAGTGAGGTTATCAGCTTTGTAAAACAGGGGCTTAGAGATCTTTCCATCACAAGGACAAGTTTTGACTGGGGTGTAAAACTACCAGATGAAATCAATGATCCAAAGCATGTGATGTATGTATGGCTTGATGCACTTCTAAACTACATAACAGCACTAGGCTACGGAAATGATGAAAAAAATATGAAATATTGGCCAGCAACCATACAACTTGTCGGAAAAGATATACTTCGCTTTCATGCCATATATTGGCCGGCTTTCTTGATGAGTCTTGGACTCCCGCTCCCAAAACATATAGCAGCACATGGTTGGTGGACTAGAAATGGTGAAAAGATGAGTAAATCAAAGGGAAATGTCGTAAATCCAAAAGAGGTTGCCGATGCTTATGGATTGGAAAATTTTAGATACTTTATGCTTAGAGAAGTTCCTTTTGGACAAGATGGAGACTTTTCGCAAAAAGCCCTCATAGACAGGATAAACTCTGATTTAAGTAATGAGTTGGGAAATCTACTAAACAGAATCATTGGTATGAGTGGAAAATATAGCGATTTTAATATATCTTCAAAAGATGTTTTTGATTACCATAAAAAAGAGCTAACCTCTGTCATGGAGCATATAAGATTAGCTGAGACAAATCTACAAGATATGCAAACCAACAGATATCTTGAAGAGTTATGGAAAGCCCTAACCATCGCTAACCAATCTATCACCGTATATGAACCTTGGGTAAAAATGAAAGAAGGAGATAAAGAGTTTGCCTTTGCAACTGTAGCTATGGTTGCAAATATACTAGCAAAAGTTTCTATTGTACTGCATCCTGTTATGCCTAAAACTACACAAAAAATAGCAAAAACTTTAAATTTTGAGATCTCTTATGATACCTATAAAAAATTTATAGAAGATGATTCTCTTCTTGATGATTTTAAGATTGAAAAAATTCCACCTCTTTTTCCAAAAGTAGAAGGTGAACTTCTAAACTCTCCTACACCAAGTGTTAAAGAAGAGATAAAAAAAGAGGAAGACTCACTCATAACTATAGATCAATTTTTTCAGACAAAACTAAAGATAGGAACTATACTAGATGCTACAGAAGTGCCTAAGAGTAAAAAACTTTTAAAATTAAGAGTTGATTTAGGAGAGGAGAAACCAAGACAAATAGTTGCAGGTATAAAAGAGTTTTATTCAGCCGAATCACTTTTAAATACACAAGTATGTGTAGTAGCAAATCTAAAACCGGCAAAAATCATGGGTTTAGTAAGCGAAGGAATGTTGTTGGCTGCAAAAGATAAAGAAGGATTATCTCTATTGAGGCCTCAGGATTCTAAAAAAAGTGGCTCTTCTGTTGGATGAGAATTGAAAATACAGTACGGATAATTGATGGATTATTACAAAATTTTCCATCAGTTGATCATACAGAATCTATAAAAATTAATCCTCAAAAAATAAAAAGAGGAGATCTCTTTTTAGATATAGAAGGTTCTGCCCAGGATCAAAAAATTGCATTAGACAACGGTGCTTATGGGATAATATCTGAGAAAATCCAAGAGGTATTAGACCCTGAAATTGCATGGATAGAAGTTGATTCGATGAGGCTTGCTTGTGTAAAACTAGCAAGATATGAATTCAGTAAAAAAAATAGTAAAATTATTTATCTAGATGATATTTCACAAGAAATTTTACAAAGCATAACCAAAAATCATGAATTTATTGCACTATCATCAAATGTTGCTCAAACTCTCATCACAATAAAAAAATCTGGTGAAAATGTCAAATATAGCTGTAGTGATGAGCGCTTGGCATATAGCAT
>JALUMZ010000292.1 GCA_027055635.1 Campylobacteraceae bacterium | reverse complement strand
ACTATGATTTTTGTCTCATCCTCTATAAAACTTTGCTGAACTGTTTTTCTCTTTTGGCTACTTAGCCCCGCATGGTATGAGAGAGCTTTAAATTTTTTTGATTGCAAATACTTTGCAACTTCATCACTCTCTTTTCTAGTAAATGTATAGATAATTCCACTCTCATTTTGATAATCTTTTAGAAATCTTAGCAACTTATCTCTACCGTTGCCCACTCTTTTTTGTACATTTAAAATAAGATTTTCTCTAAAAAAACTCCCCTTAAGTATAGTTGGATTTTTTAGCTTCAAAGAATCTACTATATCTTGCGCCACTTTTTTTGTGGCAGTTGCCGTAAAAGCTGCTATGGGTATATGAGGAAACTCCTCTTTTAAGAAGTGCAATTTTCTATAATCAGGTCTAAACTCGTGCCCCCACTCACTCACACAATGTGCCTCATCTATAACTATAAAACTTATATCTACCTCTTTGAGAAGTTGCCTGAAACTAGACATATTTGCCCTCTCAGGCGATACATAAAGCAAAGAGATTTCATAATTATAAATTTTTCTATAGACTTCACTTATCTCTTGCGAACTCAACTCACTTGTTAATTTTTCAGCTTTTATACTATTTTGGCTCAGGTTTATAACCTGATCATTTATAAGTGCGATAAGGGGGGATATAACTATCGTAATCTTATCTTTAAAATACAGAGCAGGGAGTTGATAACAGAGTGATTTTCCTCCACCTGTCGGCAGTATAGTAAGCAAATCTTTTGCCAAAACTATAGCGTCTATACTCTCTTTTTGTAGTGGTCTAAAGTCATTGAAACCAAAGCTTTTTTCTAAAATTTCCCTAATAACATCTCCTTTTTAAATATCTTTAAAAGTTCTCTGTATCTTTAAAAACTCGTCTAAATTATCAAAAAATATATTGATTAGTTTAGGGTCAAAATGCTCTCCCCTCTCTTGTTTAAAGAGCTTAAATATTCTATCATTATCCCATGCTTTCTTATAAACTCGATCACTACCTAGAGCATCAAAAACATCTGCAAGAGCTGTAATTCTCCCATATATATGGATTTCTTCACCTGATAAACCTCTAGGATATCCGCTACCGTTCCATTTTTCATGATGTTCATAAGCAATTATTGAAGCCGTTTTTAGAAGTGGTCTTTGTGACTTGTTTAACATCTCATACCCTAAAAAAGCATGAGTATCCATAATCTTTCTCTCCTCATCATTAAATCTTCCCGGTTTATTTAATACAGCATCGGGAATTGCCACTTTCCCTATATCATGCATAGGACTAGCCTGCTTTAGCATCTGAGCTTCTTCCTCACTTAAACCATAATGCAAAGCCAATATCTTGCTATATTCAGCCACTCTTTTTACATGGTTTCCCGTCTCTTTGCTTCTATACTCGGCAATAGTTCCCATTGTAAAGATAACCTCTTTTTGTGTTAACTCTATCTCTGTATTTAACTCTTTTATCTGCCTTAGCCCATCTTCAACCTTCTGTTCTATCTCATTTACGGAGAGACCAACATTTTTCAGAACTTTCAAACCAAAAAATACAACAAATATAATCACAAAAGTTGTTATGAATATCAAGATAAAAAAGAGTTTATTTCTAATTTTCATACTCATATCTTCAATTATTCGTGATATGTTTGTCGCTAACTTTTTATTCTTTTGTAAAATACCGTTGATTCGCTTTTGCAATACTGCTTTATTGTTTTTTAACTTCTGCATTTCTATAGAAATATGACCAATCTTTTTCGCAAGACCATTATAGTTTTCCAAATCTTTAATGAGTGCTTTATCAGTAAATTCCCCCATTGTATCAGAAATTGAATCTATCCATCGTTTTAACGACTCTTCGGTTTTATGCTGATATAGCGTCTCTTTACTATAATATTGAGCCATTCCAAAGTAGTGAATTGCTTGAAAGCTCTCTTTTGACAATATCTTTTTGTATAGGGCTGAACGCTTGATTTTTTCTTTTGGATATATGTCATCAAATCTCTTTTTTAAATCTAAATTTCTCTCTTGCATTTTATACATCTTTGAAAAAGCATCTTCAATTTCGTGCTCATTTATAAAAATTTTTTTTAATTTTTTTGATATCTCCTCTTTATCTGTTTTAACTTCTAGCAATACACTTGCAAAACCAATATCTTCTTTTAGAGGAATAGTGTTCTTAATTTTTTCAAAAGTTTTTTCATATTGATTAAAGCTATCTTTCAATTTATCTATCTTTTTAAGCGTATCGCTACGATCAGTATCTTGTATCACCTGATTCATTCTTTCTTGAAATAATATAATTTGAGATATTTGATTATTTAAGAATGAATTTTTCTTTATGAGAAAAGCTACCGAAATACTTACGATACAAATTAAAAAAATCATAAAAATAACAGTTATAAAACTTACCTTAACTTTATCTTTTATACCCATTTTTTATCCTTCTATTTTTTCCACTCTATTTCGTTGTGCATAACCCCTATGATAGACGGGCTTACAGGGTGGATTTTTTTGTTTACTACTGTTATGGAGTTTGGTATCACTAAAAAGAGGTAGGGATTGTCGTCAACTATGAGTTTGAAAATCTTTTTATATATGGCATCAAATTTTTTGTTATCGACTGTTCTTTCTGCCTTTTTTATGAGTCTATCAACCTCCTTATTTTTATATCCTACAAAGTTAAAACTACCTTTTTTATATGAATCACTATGCCAGATACTATAAGCATCCGGCTTGAGTCCAACCGACCATGCTAGCAAAACTGCTTCAAATCTTTTTGGCATCACTACTGTATTTAAGAAAGCTTGCCACTCCATGATGCGAAGTTTTACTATGACGCCCGCTTTTCTTAGCTGAGATTGAAGAATTTGTGCCATATATGTTCTAGTTGATCCAGTATTTGTGGAGAGCTCAAAAGTTAGCGGGTGGTTTTTATCATACCCTGCAATTTTGAGCAACTCTTTTGCTTTTTTGATATCTTGTTTTGGTGCCGGTATATTTGGATTGAATGCTCCCGTTCCCGGTAAAAATGGACCTGTGCATACTTTGGCATGCCCAAAAAACATCACTTTTGCCAACTCTTGTCTATTTATCGCCAAAGATAGAGCTTTACGCACAAGAGGATTTTGAAACTTCTTGTTTTTAAGATTGAAACCCATATATGAGTACGAATGAGATGGCGACTCATATATGCTAAATCTCTTTTTAAAATCACCATCTATCTGCCTTTCAAGTTGCAATGGAGTCAGTGAGCCAACATCTAAAAGTCCTGATTTTAACATCAAAAAATTTGCTGAACTATCTGGTATATAGTGATATACAATTTCATCAATATTTGGCTTGTGTATAAAATAGTTTGGATTTGCTTTTAAAACTATGTTGTTGGAGATAGAAAATTTTTTTAGTATATATGGTCCTGTTCCTATTGGAGCTTGGTTAAATTTACTCGTCATCATATTTTTTTCATTTTTAAGCAAATGCTCAGGTAAAATCTCCATCATCCAAGTCTCTAATGCTTGAAAATACGGATACTTATATACTACTTTTACTGTAAAATCATCGAGTGCCGTAACGCTTTTTATATGTGTAAAACTTGATGAATATGGTGTAAATATCTTTGGTGAAATGATAGTTTTATAAGTAAAAATCACATCTTTAGCACTAAAAGGGGCTCCATCACTCCACTTCACGCCGTGTCTAAGGTGAAAAATCAAAGTTGTTTTATTTTTAAACTCATAACTACTAGCCAACATCATTTTTATCTTAGCATTTTTATCATATGTTATGAGGGAGTTAAAAATCCACTGAGTTATCTCGCTGCTAGAGCTATCAGTCGAGAGTATAGGGTTTATACGACTTGGATTTGCACCAATAGAGAGCTGAAGAGTTGAGGCGCTAAGTGAAACGATAAAAATTAGTATAAAGATTACATTTTTCATTTTGAGATTATACCATAAGATTTTGGACATAAAAAAAGCGTTCGAGGTGGGCATCTCGAACGCTGATTTTAAAAACATATTCGTTTTCTAAAAAGGAGGGTTGCGTCTTGGAAATGAAAGTATAGGAGTTTATATTAAATAGTTTCCAACACACTTCAAACATAAAGTAAATGAATATCTAAATATGATATAATTTGAGTAAACTTTGAGGGATTTATCATAAAATTGGAAAAACAGACACTGCGTGATCAATTTAGGACATTTTGCAAGATTAATCAGCCAAAAAATATGGAAGATGCGATTGAGTATTTTTCAGTATTCGGAGGGCTGGGTATAGAGCTTGATATGGATGTTCCGCTAGGGGAACTAATACGAGAGCATATCTTGGATAGATATAAATATCTAAGAAATGACATAAGTGCATATATATCAAAAGATGAACTTTTTCCCTCTATCTTAACCGGGGCAGCCACGGGAGATCGTCGTACTAACTCCTCTTTTAAGAGGGCTAAAGTTGCTTACAACGACGGGATGGACTGTATCGAAGATTTGCTTGATATGGGTGTTATAAGGTTGGAATCATCATCCGAGCACAACTATGCGGCTGAGCGAATTTTATTTACCTCCCCTTTTGTGCGTTTTTGGTTTGCATTTGTCTCTCCTCTTTTTCGGGGGATCAAAGATGGAAACTATGATGAATTTTATACAGCATTCAATAATAAAAAAGCAGAATTTACGCAGCTTGTTTTTGAGCAACTTTGCCATGAATTTATAAAATTGTATTTTAAAGATGAAAAGATATACAATATAGGCCGATACTGGGATGATAAAACAGAGATAAATCTGGTTGCAAAAACAAAAGATGACAAGATAATAGCCGGCTCTTGCAGGTATTTGAACTCAAAAGTCAAAAAAAGTGAGCTAAGCAAACTAAAAGAAAATTGCAACGAAATCGGTCTTGAACCAGATATGCTTGTACTATTTTCCAAAAAGGGTTATTCAAGTGAATTAAAATCACTGAAAAACGAAACTCTGAAACTCTTTACATGTAGAAACCTTAAGGCGCTCTTAGAAGATGAGTATTGATATACTAAAAAATGAAAAAGCTCTATGGCTTTCATTGGTTTGTTTAGCTTTGGTTTTTCCATTTGAACACACACTTGCTCTTACTGCTATTGGAAATGCTTTTAGTTTTATCGTAATTTTTATCGTGATAATTTTCTCTGCTATAAATGTAGCTCACCATGCTGAAAAATTGGCGCAAAAATATGGAGAACCTTACGGCACGCTCATACTAACTATCTCTGCTGTTATCGTTGAGATAGTCATCATAGTCATAATGATGACAAATGCACATAGTCCAACTCTAGCAAGAGATACAATTTACTCTGCAGTCATGCTAGATATAAATGGTCTTTTAGGTATATGCGCCTTTATAGGCGGTATAAAATATGGTGAACAAAAGTACAATATGGACTCATCAAACTCATATATATCTATGTTGATAGTTGCTTTTACGATAGCTATGGTACTACCCCACTTCATTCCTGACAAAAATTTGATAATGTATGAAAATTTTGTTGTTGTTGCCTTCGCTTTGCTATACATACTCTTCACAAAGATTCAACTCAAAAATCATAAGTATTTTTTTACCTACAATTATAATTTAAATGAAAAAACAGAGCAAGAACACATAGACACAAAAGAGATAAACGGTACATACCACAGCAGCATTTTAGCGATCTCTATCGTCATCATAGGACTACTATCTGAACTTTTAGCATTTTTTATGGAAAACAGCATAGAATCCACAGGGCTACCCATAGCACTTGGTGCTTTTGTAGTAGCTGTTATCTCAGCCTCTCCAGAGCTCATAACCGCCTTGAAATCTGCCTCCAATAACAATATGCAAACTGTTATAAATATAGCACTAGGGGCTAGCCTCGCCACACTTCTTTTGACAGTCCCAAGCGTCATTGTAGTGGCTGAAATCATGCACTTTAGCATAGATTTGGCACTAACACCGCTTCAAATGACTATGATAGGCATAACTTTGGTAGTGAGTATCGTCCACTTCAATGATGGTGAAACAAATATACTAGAGGGTTTTTTAAACTTTATACTTTTCTTGGTCTTTTTCTTTTTAATATTTGTAGAGTAAATATTTGGTAAAATTTAGGCATAAAAAAAGCGTCCGAGGTGGGCATCTCGGACGCTGATTTTAAAAAATATATTCGTTTTCTAAAAAGGAGGGTTGCGTCTTGGTAATGAAAGTATAGGATTATATGTTAAATAAAAAACAACCTTTTTTAAACAAAAGGTAAATAAGACAAAAATTATCCTAAACTAAGT
>JALUMZ010000291.1 GCA_027055635.1 Campylobacteraceae bacterium | reverse complement strand
AGATACTTTAATCTCTACATCTATGCCATCATCACTTTTATCAAATTTTGAGATAGTAGGCTCTCCCACCATCATATCTGCTGTTGCATCCAACTCTTTTAATGCAAGCTCAAAAAGCTCTTTTAACGCCTCTTGTTCTGCATCTTGCTTTATCTGCTCACCATGTCTAGCTTTAACTACATGTACAGGAACTTTTCCTTTTCTAAAACCATCAACCTGCATATTCTTAGCAGCCTCTGCCGCGATTTTATCCTCTTTTTTTTCTAGCATCTGTGCAGGTATCTTTGCATCTACAACTGCATTTGCATCATCAACTTTTTTAGCATTAATCTGCATATATTTTCCTTTTTCTAATAAAAAATTTTCTTAATATATCTAAATTTTGCTTTATAATCCATTTAACCCCTCCTGTTTTAACAATCAAAAAGCAAAAAAGAGGTATAATTTTGGCTAATTTACATGAGGATTTTATATGCAAAAAGAAGTGGAATTTGAAAATCTAGTCAAAAGGATGCTTGAACTATTAGGAGAAGATGTAAATCGAGAGGGGCTTTTAAAAACACCCAAAAGAGTAACTAAGGCATTTGAGTTTATGACGCAGGGTTATCATCAAGATCCTAAAAAAGTTTTAAATGAAGCTCTTTTTCAGAGTGACAATAGTCAAATGGTTTTAATTAAAGATATAGAATTTTACTCCATGTGCGAACACCACCTTCTCCCTATCATAGGCAGAGCACATGTGGCATATATCCCAAATGGCAGGGTTGTTGGACTTTCCAAGATACCTAGAATGGTAGATATGTTTGCTAGACGACTTCAGATACAAGAACAACTCACAGAACAAATAGCTCAAGTTATAAATGAGGTTATTTCTCCAAAAGGAGTGGGCGTAGTTATACAGGCAAGGCATATGTGCATGGAGATGAGAGGGGTAGAAAAGACTCACTCAAACACTACAACTTCATCGCTAAAAGGACTCTTTCTCAAGTCAGATACCAGAAAAGAGTTTTTTGACATCATAAATGCCCCTCAAGCGGCAAGATTTTAATGCCTATAAACAGACTTAGACAACAGTTGTCCAAAGAGAGGCTCTCTCCTTTGTTTGGAACTATAAAAAAGATTAGCTCAAATAAAATAGAAGCAATTGGATTAAATCCCAGTATCGGCGATATAGTCAAAATTAACTCAAATACCGGTGACAAAAGTGAACTAGGCATGGTAACGGAAATCAATCAAAACTCCTTTTTTATCTCTCCTTTTGGTTTTGTAGAGGGTTTCAAAATTGGAGATAAAATTTTTATAAATGATCAAGGCATGATGATTCCTGTCGGAGAAAATTTACTAGGAAGAGTAGTTGATCCCTTTATGAGACCAAAAGACGGAAAAGAGGAGATAGTTGCAGATGTCTGCACACCGATTATGAAACCGCCTCTTGATGCGATGAAAAGAGGCTTGATAGATGAGCCTTTTTCCGTTGGCGTAAAGACTATAGATGGTCTTCTCACATGTGGAAAAGGTCAAAAACTAGGCATATTCGCAGGTAGTGGTGTTGGAAAATCAACACTGATGGGAATGATTGTAAAAGGCTCTAATGCAAAAATTAAAATTATAGCTTTGATTGGCGAAAGAGGAAGAGAAGTCCCTGAATTTATACAAAAAAATCTAGGTGGCGACCTTAGCAATACTGTTATAATAGTTGCTACAAGTGATGATTCACCCTTAATGAGAAAATATGGTGCTTTTTGTGCCATGAGTGTGGCTGAGTATTTTAAAAGTAAAGGGGAAGATGTGCTTTTCATGATGGATTCTATCACTAGATTTGCTATGGCTCAAAGAGAGATAGGACTAGCTCTTGGAGAACCACCAACATCAAAAGGCTATCCACCTTCAGTTCTTACACTTTTACCCCAACTGATGGAAAGAGCAGGTAAAGAAGAGGGTAAAGGCTCAATCACAGCATTTTTTACAGTTTTGGTTGAGGGTGATGATTTAAGCGATCCAATAGCAGATCAATCAAGAAGCATCTTAGATGGTCATATTGTCTTAAGCAGAGAGATGACTGATTTTGGCATATATCCACCCATAAGCATTCAAAATAGTGCCTCTAGAGTTATGGGAGATGTTATTGATAATGAACATAAAAAACTAGCAACTAAATTCAAGAGACTGCATTCACTTCTAAAAGAGAATGAGATACTAATAAGAATAGGAGCATATGAAAAAGGCAATGACAAAGAACTCGATATAGCAATTCTAAAAAAAGAGGAGATGAATGATTTTTTACAACAAACACCTGACGAAATAATTACTTATGACTCTACAAAAACGAAATTAGATGAAATATTAGGAACAATATAAAAATTTTAATCAAATTTTAATGTTTAAAATAATAATATGCGCGAATAGAAATAATTAAGACAATATAAGTCCTATTTAAAAAATGGAGAAATTAATGAGAGTTTATTTAGATAACAATGCGACAACTATAGTTGATCCGTATGTTTTTGAGACGATGGCACCATACTTCTGTGAAATGTATGGCAATCCAAACTCATTACATGAATTTGGAAGCGAAACTCATCCTGCACTCAGATGTGCTATGGATCAGTTATATACTGGTATAAATGCTAATGATAATGATGACATAGTTGTTACATCATGTGCAACAGAGAGTATAAATTGGGTTATAAAAGGTATATACTTTGACCACATATTTAATGGAGACAAAAATCACATAATCACAACAGAAGTAGAGCACCCAGCTGTTATACAAGCTTGTAGATTCCTAGAAACACTAGGCGTAAAAGTAACATATTTGCCTGTAAATTCTGATGGTATTATAGAACTTGACACCCTAAGGGAAAGTATAACACAAGAGACTGCACTAGTTAGCATTATGTGGGCAAATAACGAGACAGGCATGATTTTTCCAATTGAAGAGATTGGTAAAATTTGTAAAGAAAAAGATGTTCTTTTCCATACAGATGCAACTCAAGCCATTGGAAAAGTTCCTGTAGATGTTCAAAAAACAAATATTGATTATTTGAGTTTTTCTGCACATAAGTTTCATGGTCCAAAAGGAGTTGGCGCTCTGTATATAAAAGAGGATAAAATTATCACTAGCTTGCTCTCCGGCGGTGAACAGATGAGCGGACTGAGAAGTGGAACCTTAAATGTTCCGGGAATTGTTGGCATGGGAAAAGCTATGGAGCTAGCCGTAGAAAATCTTGATTTTGAAAAAAGCAATGTCATGAAACTCAGAGATAGGCTTGAAGATGAACTGCTAAAAATACCTGATACATTTGTTGTCGGTACAAAAAAGCAAAGAACACCAAATACTATACTAATCAGCATCAAAGGCATAGAGGGTGAAGCGATGTTGTGGGATTTAAACAAAGCCGGTATCGCAGCAAGTACAGGGAGTGCATGTGCAAGTGAAGCACTTGAATCAAATCCTGTTATGGAAGCCATAGGGGCAGAGGCAGACCTTGCTCATACTGCATTAAGATTGTCTCTTTCAAGATTTACCACCAATGAAGAGATAGATTATACAATAGATATCATCAATAAAGCAGTAAAAAGATTAAGAGCAATCTCAAGTACATATTCGTATGCTCCGGACTGGCATAACAGCAAATTGTAAGCTCAGAGATAAATAAAGAACAAAGGAAAAAATATGGGAAAAAATAACTTAATAGGTGGATCGATTTGGGAAGAATACAGCCAAAAAGTACAAGACCTGATGAACAATCCACAAAACATGGGAGAAATTACAGAAGAGCAAGCCAAAGAGATGGGAGCTAAATTAATAGTTGCCGACTTTGGCGCTGAAAGCTGCGGTGATGCCGTCAGGTTGTACTGGGCAGTAGATGAAAAAACAGATAAAATTTTAGATGCAAAATTTAAGAGTTTTGGTTGCGGAACGGCAATAGCAAGTAGCGACACTATGGCTGAACTCTGCAAAGGAAAAACAGTTGATGAAGCAGTAAAAATCACCAACATTGATGTAGAAAAAGCTATGCGCGACAACCCTGATACACCTGCTGTTCCGCCTCAAAAAATGCACTGTTCTGTTATGGCCTATGATGTTATCAAAGAAGCAGCAGCTTCATATAAAGGAGTAGATTCCTCTAGTTTTGAAGACCAAATTATAGTTTGTGAATGTGCAAGAGTTAGCCTTGGTACTATAAAAGAGGTTATTAAATTAAATGATTTAAAAACAGTAGAGCAGATAACAGACTTTACAAAAGCAGGTGCATTTTGCAAATCTTGTATAAAACCGGGTGGACACGAAGAGAGAGAATACTACTTAGTTGACATACTCAAAGAGACAAGAGAAGAGATGGAGCAAAACAAACTGACAGCTTTAGCTGATGCAAAAACTGCAGAATCTGGTGAATTTGGTTTTGAAGATTTAACAATGGTGCAAAAACTAAAAAAAGTTGAAAAAATTATAGATGACAACATAAGAGAAATGCTTATTATGGACGGTGGAAATCTTGAAATAGTCGATATTAGAGACACAGATGATGGCTATACAGATATCTATATCAGATATCTTGGAGCTTGTAGCGGCTGTGCTAGCAGTTCGACAGGAACACTATATGCAATAGAGGCTATTTTAAGAGAAAAATTAAGTCAGAATATCAGAGTTTTACCAATCTAATCAAATTAAAAAGAGGGTAAAACCCTCTTTTTAATTACATAATTTAGTATCTATATCTTATAGATAGTCTCAAATCAGATGCACTTGTAACTGCTCCGGGAGTTGTATCTACATCCATCGGGGTACCAGTTGATCCAAAGAACATATCGCTACCTGTATAATCGTAATCGATATAAGTATATCTAAACTGCGCCGTTAAAAACTTGCTTAACAACGGCAAATTATAGAAAATCTCATAAGCATCACCACGAGTTGACAGTTTTGAGCCTACAAGAGTATCTTCTCCATAAGTAAAACTTCTCCAATATTTACTTCCGTGATTATACTCTAATCCCCATCTTGCATCCTCAACTAGCACACAAGGAAAATTTACCCCAACATAGTATGATGTTCCGGTCTCGCTCTTTGGTGAACCTAGCATCTCTGTTGCTGCTCCTAAGGCACCTGTCATAGGATTTACTATCACATTATGTGTTCCTTTCGGATCTGTTTTGCTCCATGCAAATGATGCAAACACATTTGTATCATCAAGAAAATCACTTATATCATCGCCTATACCACTAATTTGAAATGATAGAGCTCCACCAGTTAAATCACCAACATCTACAAGGTTGGTCATATAGCCATTTGCTCCGTTTGTTCCATTTGCATATGCAAAATTTGCCCCCATCATATTCCAGCCTTTAAACCAGTTAAACATCGCAGTATATTGACCGTCATCATATAACTTCATTAGTATTCCGGCTAAATCCATATTTGGAGAGTCCCAGTTATTTTTAACATAAGGTGTTTGAGTCATACTTGGATGAACTGCGGTCATAACAGGATAACCTGTAAATACAGGATATTTTCCATCTGCGTTTGAATTTCCTCTGCCTAAACAAATTTTGAAATACATACCAGCAATACCTGTTACATTTTCAAGCTGTGCCATAAAACTAGCGCCATCAAACTCCATACTTATATTGTGTCCTAGCGGTGAAGCCGGTCTGTCTTGGTCGTCTCTATAATTTGTCAAGAAACCATTAACTGCCGGTCTTCTACCAAAACTAACAGTATAAGGTACCTTTCCCGCATTTCCAAAATATATAAAATATGCCTCTTTTAATCTAAAATTAGCATCTCCGCTTGGAGTTTCGTCTGCATACCAATCCATATTTTGAAAGCCATTCATCGCAGCCGAATTATTGAGTCCAAATGCTTTATATACACCCAATGCACCATGAAAAACTAAATCATCTCTTGGCTGTGCTGCCATCTCAAGTGTAAACTTATTTGTCCAAATTCCATTGCTCTGATCAGGAGCACCATTTACTTTATAATCAACAATGTCATAAGCTGTTCTTAAGTCCGCACTGAATTTAATATTATCATGAGCATCATGAGCTTTTACTTCTGATAATTGCTTCTTCAAAGACTTTATATTTATCTTTTTTTGAGCAGCCTTCAACTCTTTCATTTGAGCCTTAAGAGCTTCTATCTCAGCCTTCATATCCATATCTTTCGCCATGGCAAAAGAACCAAAAACCGCACCAATCAGTATTGGCGCCATTAACCTTTTCATTTTAAACCTCCAAATTTATTTACAAATCAACTATGTATAGAGTTGAAAACCTTTAGAAAAGTAATAAAAC
>JALUMZ010000290.1 GCA_027055635.1 Campylobacteraceae bacterium | reverse complement strand
ACTTTAACCATTTTTTTTGAAATAGCACTACAAATATCAAGTATATAAAATTCTCTACCAAAAATTCTATATACAAAATCATAAAAATCTGCAAATTTAGAAAAGACAGATTCTTGATGCAGTAGTTTTTGATATGAAAAAATCCAAACAAAAAGAGTAAGAGTAGACATCGTGCCATAAAGCATAAAAAAAGTAACATCATTCCATGAAGCTGCTTTAAATAGGGCTTCAAAAAGTTCTCTATCGGGATATAAAATTCCACCAAATATATGTTCGGCTCCAATATACAAAAATAGAGTCAAAGCAAATCCTATATTTGTTAAAAGAAGAGCTTTGATTTTGCCTCTATCATGGTATATACTATAAATAGCTTGTGCTCCGCTAACCCATGCAAAGAGGTAAAATAGCATAGTGCTGTCATATGAGTTTTCTTTTAAAAGTGGCAGGAAGATAAAAAATGCTATCAGCATTGGGGTGATCAAAACAAAAAATAGATACTCAAAAATTGATATTTTTCTAGTTTTTGTATTTGAAAAGAAAAAATCAAATATGGATTTTTCTGTGATGTTTGGAGAATTTCTTGCTTCATGTATTATGCCACCTGAACCTAGGAATAAAGAGGCTTTAAATATACCATGAACCATCATATGATATATCGCCAAAGCAAAAGCTCCACTGCCAACTTCGAGCATCATATATCCCATTTGACCAACGGTTGAGTAAGCTAGTGCTTTTTTAATATCATTTTGCATTAGCATCAAGGCAGAACCCAAAATAGCGGTAATAAAACCGACAACCAGTGCTACATGTAGAGAGACTTGTGCGTACAAAAAAAGAGGAGCGAATCTATTGGCTATAAAAGCTCCTGCATTTACAATGCCTGCGTGCATGAGGGCAGATATAGGATTTGGTCCCTCTAGCGTAAATGGTAGCCACATATGAAATGGAAATTGGGCTGATTTTATGATAGCACTTAACATAATAAAAAATCCAACAATAGAAGCAATGGATATATTTACACCAAAAAAATATAGATGTTTTGGAGTAGCAACAATTTTTAAAAAAGACTCTAAATCGGTAGTATTGTAAAAATTATATATAAGATACACAGCTATCAAAAATGGAATATCTGCTAAAAGATGAGTAAAAAGCGTATAAAAGCCATACCTCAAAGTTTGCTCTTTTTTAAAATTATGGATTAATAAAAAATATAGAAGAAGACCTATTATATGCCAAAAAGTCGCGATCAATATGATATTGCCGGCTAATAAAAGTCCAAATATAGAAAATATCATCAAATCTAAAAGTATAAAATACCTAACATATCCTTCATCATCATACATGTATTTTATAGAGTATAGATGTATGACAAGTGATACAAGTGAAACAAAAAAAGCAACAATAACCCCTAGTGGAGTAATGTACAGAACAAATAGTGTATTTTTAAAAATTGAAAAATTGAAATGCTCAAGATATAAAAAAGATATTAAGGATACAAGA
>JALUMZ010000289.1 GCA_027055635.1 Campylobacteraceae bacterium | reverse complement strand
TACATTTGCCCATCTTATTTTATTTAGTATTTTAAAAAAATCTCTATCTTTTGTTCTTTTTGTTACGGTTAACTCCACTATGAGAGGATTGAAAAATTCCCATGCACTACTTTGAAAGGCATATCCATTGTTGTCTAAAAGAGAGGTTCCTTTTTTGCTAAAAACCGGCGGAAGCTGAAAAAAATCTCCGACAAATAAAATTCTACCTTTAAAACCTGCGTTTCTTAATCTATATTGAATCATATCCAAGAGCGAAGATGAAACCATGCTAATCTCGTCGATTATGAGCAAATCACATCTGCTTAGTATCTTTTTGATTTCACCGAGTCTGTTTTTTGCATATTTATCATGTTTACTCAACTCGTGAAGAGAACTACATATACCAAAAGCAAAAAAACTATGAATTGTTTGACCATTTACATTTACGGCACTAACACCTGTACTTCCTAAAACTACTACCTGTTTTGACTCTCTCTTTGCTTTTTTTGCCAGATTTTCACAGAGATAACTCTTCCCTACTCCACCACCACCTGTGAGCAAAATATCTCGTTTTTCCAATAATTTTTCAATTTTTTCTAACATATTATCCATCCTAGATCAAAATTATAGCAGATATTAATTAGGTTTTAACTCCCTCTTAGATAATATTTCAAATGGAAAAAACAAAATTGCTAAAGTTGTTATATCAGTATCGCTCACTCGGTTTCGAGTATTTTAGAGATTATAGACAACCTAATGCACCTATAAGAAAAAACAGAATCAAAAGCTTGGATGAGATTGAAAAAGAGGCAAAAGAGTGTCATCTGTGTCCGCTTGCCAAGAGTAGAAAAAATGTTGTATTTGGCGAGGGTAGCAAAAATGCAAAAATTATGTTCATAGGTGAAGGACCGGGGGCAAACGAAGATGAGAGTGGCAAGCCTTTTGTCGGAAGGGCAGGCATGCTTTTAACAAAAATCATAGAAAATGTCTTGAGTTTAAAAAGAGAAGATGTCTATATAGCAAATATAGTAAAATGCAGACCGCCAAACAACAGAGTTCCCACCCTAGAGGAGGCGACCTCCTGTAAGCCATATCTATTAGAACAAATCGCCACAATAAACCCAAAAATTATCGTAGCACTAGGCTCTACTAGTTATCACCATTTAAGTGATGACTATAGTATGTCTATATCAAAAATAAGGGGTGAAGTTTTAGAGTACGGAAATGCAAAATTGATACCTACTTATCATCCAAGTTATCTACTAAGAAATCCATCAGCAAAAAAAGAGGTTTTTGCTGATATGTTAAAGGTCAAACAACTATTATGAAACTCATTTTTACTATACTCATTTGCATAAATACCATGTATGCGCAAAACAAAATTATCTCCTCCATACCTCCGGCTCAAAATATATTTATAAATCTAAATATGCAAGAGTGTGATACACAGTGTTTGGAGACTATGCTAGAAAACGGTAAAATATTTTCATTTTTAACCGTATATAGAAATCATTCGCAATTTGATGACATACAG
>JALUMZ010000288.1 GCA_027055635.1 Campylobacteraceae bacterium | reverse complement strand
TGGGCAGCATTGAACCACAAGTCACTAATCCCTCCCCAAATATTAATCCAAAAATGAAATATAGAAATGGCAATAGCATAAACAAATATAAACTTGTTCAGACTTTTTTTATTCATCGTAGTATCTCCTAGAGGTGATTGTGGCGAATTTCTTCGCCACAAATAAGTATTAGTTTGCGATTAGTCTAGCTGGTATTTTTATACCTTGTTCTTTATAGTACTTTGCAGCACCGGGATGAAGCGGCATAGGAAGACCGTCTATCGCTTTTTGCAAACTCATTGCCTTTGTTGCTTTATGAACTGAGTGCAAGAAAGGTAAGTTTTCATAGATAGTTTTTGTCAAGAGATATACAGTTTGAACCGGAGTATCTTTTGTAACAACCAATAGATTGGGCTGAGCTATAGTTTTAATATCCATCTTTTGACCAGGATAAGTTCCGGCTTTTATAGTATATGGAGTCCATACAGGCCAACTTTTCTGTATCTGCTTAAGATTATCACTATTGAATTCTAAAACTTTTAACTTATCTGCTCCAATAGTAGCAAATGCATTTGTAACGGCACTTGTTGGAGGGCCTGATGGTGTATTCATACCTACAATTTTACCATCTTGAAGCGCAGTTGAACTAGGAGTGTACCCAAGATATTGAAGATTCATCTTGTTATAGTCAATTCCTAATGCTCTCATAATAGTCTCTGCTGAAACTCTACTACCAGAATTTCTTCCACCTATTGAAAATTTCTCACCATATAAGTTTTTAAGATCCATTATATTGCCAGTTTTTGCATATTTCTTATAAACTGTAAACTGTTCAACATTTTGCCACAACATCGAAACAGATCTTAGATTTCTTCTTGGTTTTCCTTCATACTTTGCTTTTCCCTGCCAAGCCATTGAACCAAATAGGCCTTGCAAAATCGCAAAATTTACCTCACCTTTATCAATCATATCAACATTTTCACCACTTCCTGCACTTGTCATTGCTGAAAATGTCATTTTATATTTTTTAGCAAGTTTTAAACTTGCGATTGTAGCAATACCTACTCCTACAGGATAGTAAGTTCCACCTGTACTAGCAGTAGCTATGATATACTTTTTCTCTTTCGGTGCAGCATTTAGTGTACCGACCAATGAAACAGCAATAGCTGTTGTGACTAAAACTCTACCGAGTATTTTACTTTTAACCATATAATCTCCTTTTTGATTTTAGAAAATTATAGCATAAAAAGTTTCAAAATTGTTTTATTATTGTTTTATTATAAAAAAATTTTCTGTAGTGTTACAATTTTACACTATTTTTTTGATATAGTGTAGCCTCTGCCTTTTAGAGAGAGTATAAAATCATTTGAAGCTATTTTGTCTTTTAGTCTTTTCATGACTGTTCTAAATGTCGTGTCAGACTTATCTTCATCATTCCAAAGTGCTAATTTACACTCCTTGATAGTGACAATCTTCCCAATATTTTTAATTAATATTTTCAACAGTTGTGTTTCTTTCTTTGATAATTTAACCAAAGA
>JALUMZ010000287.1 GCA_027055635.1 Campylobacteraceae bacterium | reverse complement strand
GCATATGGTTTTTTACAGTTTTAAAAATTATTTAACTCAGAGAAATTTACAAAAAGATTATAAAACATATCTACAATATGTAAAATATCATATGCTTGATGACGGAAAAAATATGAATTTTACAACAAAATGGTATGATTTGCCTGCAAAAGTTTTAAACCATTTTAAATTTGATGCAACCAAAGATGCAAATGATATAAATGATGATGAGCTAAAAGAGGTTATTGATACTCTTAAAAAAATAGAATCAGGAGAATTTGTAAGCCTTAAAAAATACAAACTTCCAAAAGAAAACTACTTTGTAAAGAAAAATATCCTAAATAAACTCTTTAAAGATAAAAAAGAGTCTGAAAATATTTTGAAAAACTGTGAAGATAAAAATGATAATATATGTCAAAAAGCTTTTGAAATATACTGTACATATGCAAGTTACAGTGAGATAAAAAAACAGGGCTTTGAGATAAATAAAGAGCTTTTTGACAAGCTTATGCAAAGATTTGAAGATAAAGAAGATGACTTTAAGCTTAGTGTCGACGAATTGAAAGAGTTACTTAAGCAGTTTGATTTTAGCAAATATGACTACTTGAAATATGCGAAAGAGTTAAAGACTCTTTTAAATCCTGAAGCGGTACTTTCTGTCTTTGAGAATTTGTCAAATGAAAAAGAAGAAGCCTTGCAGGCGTATTTGTATCTGTTATTTGAATTTCAGATGATAGACAAAGCAAGAGAGTTGCTTTTGTCTTTGCAGTCGAATGAGTGCGAAAAATTTAAATATATCCTTGAGCTAAAAGATTGTGGAAAAAATTTTGATATAGATATATTCTTTGATTTGGAATAGGGTTGAGAATTTAGGCTCTAGGATTTAGTAGTGGAAAGTACTAATCACTAATCACGAATTATAATATGATAGATTTTTCAAAAAAAGACCTTTTGTTTTTGGCTCCTCTTGCGGGGTTTACAGACCTTCCTTTTAGACAGGTGGTTAAAAAATTTGGAGCGGATGTTACCGTGAGTGAAATGATTAGCTCCAATGCACTTGTCTACAACTCTAAAAAAACTTACAAAATGCTTGAAAAAGCTCCAAATGAAACTCCGTATATCGTTCAAATAGCCGGAAATGATATAGAAGTCATTAAAAAAGCAGTAATGATTTTAAATGAGATAGATGGAATTGACGGGATTGATTTAAATTGTGGATGTCCTGTGCCAAAAGTAGTCAAACAAGGCAGCGGCAGTGCACTTTTGAATGATTTGCCGAAAATGGGTAAAATCATAGAAACGATAAAAAAATACTCCGACAAACAATACACCTCAGTAAAAAGCAGACTTGGTTTTGGTGAAAAAAAGCCTGGTGAGATAGCAAAAGTTTGTGAAGATAGTGGGGCAGACTTTGTTACTTTTCATGCAAGAACAAGAAGCGATGCATATAAAAAAGAGAGGATTGATTATGAATCAATCGCAAAAGCCAAGCAAGCCATATCTATTCCTCTGGTGGCTAACGGTGATATAACTACTTTGGAAA
>JALUMZ010000286.1 GCA_027055635.1 Campylobacteraceae bacterium | reverse complement strand
CTTCTTTAAAAATGCCTATTTTCTATATTTTTCTAAAACTTTTTTGCTAGGGTAGAAAAATACTGTGTGTCTGAAAACAACAATTTTATCTTTTGCATCTGTGGCATATGCTTTTATTGTGATAGGAATAGGTGTATCTTTTCTATCCGTATCAATCAGCATTTTTGTTGTCTTTAAAATAACTACTTTTTTCTCTTTTTTTCTTGCTCTTAGTTTAAATGGTTTTTTTGGTTTTGCTATTTTTATATCTTTGTTGTCAACTTCAAAATAGTATTCATGATCTTTAGAGTCTGTATTTTGAAATAAGAAAGTATATACATTTTGTACAGTTTTGCCCTCATCTTTTATCTTGTAAAGTTCGCTTGTTCTGTTGATATTAAGTAACATATGTTCTTTTGTGCTACCCATATACATCAATCCTATAAAAGCAAGGGTTAGTGCTACACCATATGCTACTGTTCTAAATCTTATATACTGAGTTTTTGTATTGTTTTCTTCGGCATTTGCGCTTGTCCACTGTATGAGTGATTCCTTGCCAAATTTTGCCATGACAGGCACACAGGCATCTGCACACTCAAGACAGTTGATACACTCTAGTTGCATCCCTTTTCTTATATCTATATGTGTAGGACAAACTCTTACACATGCTTCACACCCTGTACAGTCATCATCTTCACCTGGGGGTTTGCTCCAAAGTTTTTTACCATGTTCATCATATATTTTTCCACCCCTTTTTTCACTATATATTGGCTGGATTGTATTTTCATCAAACATAACTGACTGAACTCTTGCATAAGGACATATATAGACACAAAAGTTCTCTTTTAACATAATCACATCATATATCAAAAAGATAGTTATTCCGGCTAAAAATCCTATAAACACGGTATGGTTTGCAGGGTCTTGGAGAAATTTAAAATATGTCTCAGGTGGTACAAAATACCAAATAAAATCAGATGCAGCGATAAAAGCCAAAATAGACCACAAGATAATAGCGATTGTTTTTTGAAGATACATCCCTTTTTTGGTCTCTGCTTGTTTGTTTTTTGTGCTTTTTCTAAGATTTAAAAGTTTAGTTTGTAGCAAGTCTCTATAGATTACTCTGAAAATTGTTTGTGGACAAGACCAGCCACACCAAACTCTACCGCCTAAAGTTGTCATGAAAAATATACCCAAAAACATCAGTATAAGTATGAAAGGCATAAGATATAACTCTTGCATATCAAATGATGTAAAGAGCAAATTTAGTTGTTTTTCACCAAAATTGAGTAAAAATATATGGTTTCCATTAACTTTTATAAAAGGCAATACCAAAGATATTACTGTTATGATAGTAAAAGTAAGATACCTTTTTTTTATATGTTTCTTTGATTCATTATCTATATTACAGGCCATTGTTCTTCCCATCCTTTTTTATTATATTGCACTGCTTTAGGGCAGTATTTTTCTCTTTTTGAAAGTCTTTTTTTTGTAATAAATTTTTTCTTGTTTCGACTAAATCTTTCAAGCCCCTAGAGTTTATATAATCTTTTAGAGAGCTTCTACTTACATTTAATATCCTTGATATCTCCAAAACAGAGTATTTTTTTTCAAGGTACCCTATAATCTCAAGTCTATAAATATCAAATTTTGATTTTGACATTCTTCCTTTTGGTCTTCCTTGCACAGTTGTCTTTTTAATATTAAAAAGACTATTGCTCTCCTTTAAGAAAAGAGAAAGCAGATCAAGCGCCTTTGTATCTTTGGTGATTTTAGAGTTTATATTTGTGATATAAACTTCAATAGATCTCTCAAAAAGACAGTTAAATATCTTTATTTGCTCTTCAAGGTTGCTTGAAAATGTAGATAAACTATATATTAAAACGGTGTCATTATAATCTAAAGACCTTAAAAAACCTTTTAACTCATTTCTTGATTCTAGTTTTTCATTTTTACCGGAATTATCAATCTCTGTAGAATCAATATCTAAAGAATTTTGATTGGCATACCTAAATATATGTTTTTGTTGTTGAATTACATCTGTTTTTAAATCTTTTGCTTTGAGTAGAACTATATTCACAATGTCACCTTTTTGTTACTCGTAAGTATATAACTATTGGCGATAAAAGTCAAGTTGATTTTATATATATCGTCATAATTATGATAAATTGCTTTATTATGATATAATTCACTCCAAAATTTTTTCAGAGAGGTGGTGATAGAGTATGCCAGGGATTAAAGTACACCCTAATGATTCTTTTGAAGAAGCTTATAGAAAATTTAAAAAGCAAATTGATCGTAACTTGATAGTTACAGAAGCGAGAGCTAGAAGATTTTTTGAAACTGCGACCGAAAAGCGTAAAAAACAAAAAATTAGTGCTCGCAAGAAGATGCTTAAAAGACTATATATGCTTCGTAGATACGAATCAAGACTCTAAAGCACACAGAGGTCGGGTAAAACCCGACCTTTTTTAACTTAATTTTTTCTTCAATTTTAACTAGCATTTAGCAAAACTTCGTATAATAGCAAAAGGAGTTTTTTTATGGAAAAGAGACTGACTGTTATAGAAACTGCCCAGCTGCTTGGTGTTAGTAAAGAAGCCATATATAACCGCATAAGAAGAGGAACGCTACAGACTATTATAGAAAATGGCATAAAGTATGTGATACTAAATGATGAAGTAAAAAAAACTGCACAAAATAGAAAAGCTAATAACAATATAAATGATGCATATATACAACTCCTAAAAGATGAGATGAGAGAACTCAAAGAGAAAAATAGGTTGTTGGAAGCGGATAAAGATAGACTCATAAGAGAAAAAGAGAAACTTTTAATTGAATCGAAAGAAAAAATTGAGCAAATATATAAAAACCGAGATGAGCAACTAAAAGCCATACTCTCTTTAGCTACAAAAAATACCCTTCAAAATAAGATAAAAAGTGATTCTATAATCGAAAGTTATAGCGATAAGCAGGATGCAATAGAGGTAGATATAGATATAAAAGAAGAGGAAAAAATCACGCAAGATATTGTTGAATCATATAGTGATTGGCAAGATTTAAGAGATTATTTGAAACAAAAAGGTTACTCAAAAAAAGAGAAAAAACTTATAAAGAAAAAATTTAAAAATGAGCATAGCTAAGCAAAAAATATATTAAAGAGCAGGGAGAGTATGTGAAAATAGTATTGTTAGACAGGGCAACGCTAGGAAGTGTTGATTTAAGTCTATTTAAGAGATATGGAAGTTTTGATATATTTGAGATAACAACCAAAGAAGAGACGATTGCAAGAGTCAAGGATTGCGATATTATCATCACCAATAAGGTTGTTATTGACAAACAAGTTATGCAAAATTGTAAAAATCTTAAGCTTATATGCATAGCTGCAACCGGCATGAATAATGTTGATCTAGATTTTGCAGATAAATGTGGAATAGAGGTAAAAAATGTTGCAGGTTATTCAACAGCCTCTGTTGTTCAGACAACTTTTACTCTACTTTTTACTTTAGTAGGCCATAGTTGCTATTATGATAAATATGTAAAATCAAAAGCTTGGTCAAAAAGTTCTATTTTTACAAATTTGGACAAAGAATTTTTTGAGATAAAAGGTAAGACTTGGGGAATTATAGGTCTAGGTGAAATAGGAAAAAATGTTGCAAGTATAGCCAGCTCATTTGGTGCAGATACTATATACTATTCCACCTCCGGAGTTAATAGAAATAGTGATTTTCGCAGAGTAAACCTAGATGTTTTATTGAAAAATTCAGACATCATCTCTATACATGCTCCCCTAAATGAAAAGACTAAAGATCTTATAAAAAAAGAAGAGCTTTCGCAAATGAAAAAAGGAAGTATCATACTGAATTTAGGAAGAGGGGGAATTATTAATGAGGTGGATTTGGCATATGCACTAGATCATTATGATATATATGCTGGATTGGATGTAGCAGAAGTTGAACCCATGAGAGAAGAAAATCCTCTTTTACATGTAGAGCATAAAGAGAGCGTGATATTTTCTCCGCATATTGCATGGGCAAGTAGAGAATCAAGAGCTACTTTAGTGCAGATGATAGCAAAAAATATAGAAAATTTTATAAAAAACAAGGAGAGATGATGGCAAAAGAGCACAGTTTTGATATAACGGCCCAAATAGATAAGCAAGAGCTAAAAAATGCAATAGAGCAAGCAAAAAAAGAGATCGCAAATAGATATGATTTTAGAGGTCTTAATGCTCAAGTTGATTATAATGAAAATTCAAAGCTTATACATCTAACAACAACTAGTGATAACAAGGCTGAGGCTATGTTTGATATATTGATTTCCAAAGTCATCAAGAGAGGTATATCCTCTAAAGCCTTAAAGGAGGCAAAAAGAGAGACGGTAGGTGGCGGCAACACAAAAATAACAGTAACAATAAATGATACCATCTCTAAAGATGATGCTAGAAAAATTGTCAAAGAAATTAAGGATTTGAAGCTAAAAGTACAAGCTAGTATTAGAGGCGATGAAGTACGAGTAGTTGGAAAATCTATAGATGATTTACAAAGTGCAATAGCAGCAATAAAAAAACGAGATTTGGATTTACCGCTTAATTTTGCCAATATGAAATAAGTAAGATGGATGAAATAACACCAGATATAATAGAGCAAACTCCAAGGATAAAAGGTAAGATATGCAAAATTTACCTTCTGTTTTTGTATATTTTTTTGACATACACACCTCTTTTTTTAGGCTTAGTAATCTGGTATTTTTATGGTTTTTTCATCGGATTGGCTTTTTATCTCTTTTTTACACTCATGATGGGTATAATAATATCAAAATTAAGGTTGACATCCCTGCCTCCATATCAAAGAGAGATGTCTTATGGCAATATGGCTGTTGCAAGATGGTTCTTAGGCAAAAATATCTGTTTCTAGGAGTTTTTGATGATTGATAATTTTTCTATTCTCTCAAGTGCTATCTTGTATATGTTTATATTGGATCCATTTGGAAATGTTCCCTTGGTGCTTAGTATCTTAAAAAATGTAGATGAAAAAAGAAAAAAGATCATCATTATAAGAGAAAGCCTATTTGGATTATGTATTTTACTTTTTTTCTTTTTCTTTGGTAAGTCTTTTTTAAATATATTTCATCTTGAAACAGTAGCAGTAACTATAGCGGGTGGTGTGATATTTTTTGTGATAGCATTAAAAATGATATTTCCCGGTAGTGGTGGAAATACAGCACTGTTTGGAGCTGATGAAGAACCATTCATGGTGCCGATTGCTATACCTATGATAGCGGGGCCATCAGCTTTGGCAACACTTTTACTTATGACAAAAGCATACTCTGGGGATGTTCATTGGGAACTTTTTGCTTCTATTTTGCTTGCTTGGTTCTTTTCTTCTTGTATTCTGTATCTATCCCCTATCTTATATAAGATTTTGAAGCATAAGGGTCTAAATGCTCTGGAAAAGTTAATGGGAATGTTGTTGTTGATGATGTCTGTTCAAATGTTTATAGATGGGATAAGAGAGCTTTTTCATTTATAGTCTTTGAAATTTGAAGGGGATACCCCTTCAAATTCTAATCTCTACTACCAAAAATTCCTAAAATTTGAAGTAGAGAGATAAATAGATTTAAAAAGTCAAGATATAGAGCTATTGCACCCTCTATAGGTGTTTCATATCTGCCTTTTATGATATTTTGTGTGTCATAAAGTATAAAAGCACTAAAAAGAATAGAGCTAATACTTGCAATAACAAGTTGCATCATTGGGCTGTGCAAGAAGATATTGATAAGACTAGCTACTACAACAACTATAAGTGTTATAAAAAGCATTTTACTCATCGCCGAGAAATCTCTTTTTGTATTCATTGCAAATACAGATAGAGATCCAAAAGCAACAGTTGTTAGCATAAAAGCATTAGCTATGATACCACCTCCGCCATTGAGACCCAATATAGATGTAAGTAGTGGTGACAAAGTTAAGCCACTTAAGAATGTGAATGCAAATAGCAAAACAAGGTTTAAGCCAGCTTTTTTCTTAGCTGCAAACAGTCCAAACAAGACTGCAAATTCTAAAATTACAAATACAAAATACATACTAGATATTGTTGCTGCAAATCCCATTCCTATATATGCTCCAACACTTGCCGCCAATAGCGATGCTGCAAAAAGCTGATAAGTTTGTTTGACAAATATGGCCATATTGCTTCTTGTTCTAGGCTGTCCAAAAGCATCATTAGCTCTACTTGCGTCTTGACTGATATATTTACGATCATATAAAGCCATTTTTCTCTCCTATTTTTTAGTTTACAATACAAGTATATTTTATATACATTTATATTGTTATTAATTTTGAAAAAATATTCTATAATAAATATATAAATGAATAATTAACAAAAAATATTCATTTTCCCCTCAATCCCTAAGCAAACTCTAAGCATCCTTTGTATATAATTTCGGTCTCGTTTGAGAGAACGAGTGTTAAAGAGCCCCAAATTTAGGGACTTGAGTTCATT
>JALUMZ010000285.1 GCA_027055635.1 Campylobacteraceae bacterium | reverse complement strand
GAAGTGGACTCCTTGGGCACTTTTTCAAATAGTGTAGAGCAGGTAGTGTATCCAGTAGATAAAGAGAAAAAAATAGAACTGCTCTCGTATATTATAGGTTCTAGAAATTATAAGCAAGTTTTAGTTTTTGTACGAAAAAAAGAGTTAGCAGACGAAGTAGCAACCGAGCTTAACCTCTCTGGACTTAAAACAGCAGCTATTCATGGTAGTAAAAGTTCAGGCGAACGCAGAAGAGCATTAGATGGCTTTAAAGAGGCAAATATACGAGTACTTGTAGCTACAGATATAGCAGCACGCGGTTTAGATATACCAAACTTAACAGTGGTTATAAATTACGATATTCCACATGTAATTGGTGATTATATACACCGAATAGGCCGTACAGGCAGAGCTGGAGCAAAAGGCTTGGCAATTACTCTAGTGTCACCCAAAGAAGTAGTAGCATTAAAAGATGTAGAAAAATTAATAAAAAAATCTATAAGACAAGAGAAACTAGATGGCTACGCACCAAACCTAGAAGTAGAGCAAAAAGGTGCACGCAAAAACTCTAAAGAGAATAAAAAAGCCGATGGAGCATTTGGTAAAAAGAGGAAAAAAAGCAGTACATTCTCTAGTACAAAAAAACGAAAAACAACAAAAAGAGATGGTTTTAAAGTATACGACGCTGCTAAGCCTGCTAAAAGTAGTAAAAGCAAAAAGAGTTCAAACAAAAGGCGTAAATAATTTTTATTTTGCTTATGCATCCACAGCCTTATAGTTTTAAGCTATAATGCAATAAATAAATTCATACAAAGGTAAACAGTGAAAAAAATATTCAAAATAGAGCAAGAAAAAGTTAAGCCAGACAGAGCAGTAGATGCCATAAAAAACGAACTGAGAAAATATATAAAACGCGAAAAAAGAAAACCTTTAGAAGATAAAGAGACAACCTATTGGGATTTCGACTGCAAATTCGGAAAAAGCGAACAAGGAGCAAAAGAGTGCGATTTCAATACAATAATTACAGAACTCTCAGGCGTAGTAGAAGCAGGCTGGAGTGAGTGCTATATAGAGATTATCGCAAAAGTTGTGAACAAACCAGAGAAAGAAGAGACTGAAAATAAAGAAGAGACCGAGTAGTCTTTTCTCTACACAATCCCCCCCCCTTAAGTTATCTACAAGAACCTTTATACAAAAACTTAGCATTTTTACTGTTTCGCATTACACACATATTAGAAAAAGTTTTTTTAATTGGTTTACAAGGTGCAGTTATGCACTCTACCTTAATCTCTGCACAAACAGGCACATACTCTTTGGTGCAAGGTTTTATACCATTATTTATTGTAGTCTTATTTTTTGTGCTAGAACATGCACCAAAGATTAGTGCCAAAATTAGGGTAGTGTATATTTTATAATTTTGCATAAATATCTTTTTGTTTATTTTAAATTATATCTGATTTTTTATTTGGATAAATAAAAATATAAATTTGGTGTCGCATATCTTGTTTCTCATTTCTGATAATTAGCATAGAAAAACTAATACTTTTCTAATTTAAAA
>JALUMZ010000284.1 GCA_027055635.1 Campylobacteraceae bacterium | reverse complement strand
GATATAAATAATTTAAATATTTCTGATAAGAGCTATAACCTAAAAGACCTTATTACAAAAAAGTATATTTTTTCTATATATGACACGGATGAACTAAAGACTATAGAAAATAGTGGAAAAAAGTATAGTATCTTTAAGCCAATTGACTATGGGTTTGACTTTTATGGCGATATTCTTTTTACTAGCCAAAGAGAGTATCAAAAACATCCAAAAAGAGTTAAAGATATAATAGAAGCAACTAAAAAAGGTTGGAGATATGCTTTTAGCCATATAGATGAGACTATAAGGGTCATACAGGCAAAATACAATACACAACACTTTTCATATAGTAAACTTAAGGATGAGGCTACTAGGCTTAAAAAATATATGAGTAGAGATTTTAAATTTAATGACCTGAAGACAAAGAGAATAAATGATGTATATCTTTTGTTAGATATGGTCAGTGGTGTTAGAGATATACACGACTACTTGTATAAACCATTTATACTAAGTCAAAAAGAGATTAAATTTTTAAAAAATCATACAATAAGATGCATATCTACAGCTACATGGGCACCATTTAACACTCTAAAAGATGGAAAATTGGCAGGTATTGCTATTGATTACTGGAATATTATAAAAAATAAGCTACAAATAGATTCAAAATGTAAAGTTGCTAATAATTGGACTACTGTATTAAGTGATATAAAAAATAAAAATTCAGATATAACATTAGCTACTTCCATAACTCCAAAAAAGAAAAAATATGCAATATTTTCCAAACCATATGCTAGCTTCCCTATTGTTTTAGCAACAAAGAAAAATATAGGTTTTATACCAGAAACAAGGGCATTAAAATACAAAAAAATTGCAGTAGGCAAGAACTATAGTGTTGATGAGTTATTTGAAGAAAATTATCCAAAAATAAACATAGTAAAAACTAAAAATACCGATGAGGCACTTAAGCTACTAGAAGAGGGTAAAGTATTTGCAGTAGCTGATATACTTCCTGTAATAGCATACAAAATAGATAAATATCATTTTTCCGATATTAAAATTTCAGGACGAACTAAATGGAAGTTTAAAGTTCGCATGATGGTAAGAAAAGATTATCCTGAACTAATTTCAAGCATAAATAAAGCAATTGACTCTATAAGCACAGAAGAAAAAATAAAGATTGATCGTAAATGGATGGCAATACGGTATGGAAATGGTTACAGTTTAAAATATATCTTATATATAGTTGGCATATCTGCCATAATAATTTTAATCATTTTAGCTTGGATAATCTATCTGAAAAGAGAGATATCAAAAAGAAAAAAACTTGAAAAAGAGCTTGAGAGATTGGCTACAATAGACAGACTAACATCAATTTACAATAGATATAAAATGGATATATCTTTACAAAAACATATGGAGATATCAAAAAGATATAAAAGACCATTGAGTTTTATATATTTTGATATTGATCACTTCAAGAGAATAAATGATACATTTGGACACAAGGTTGGCGATTTAGTATTGATTCAATTGTGTTCGTTAATAAAAAATTCTATCAGAAAAAGTGATATATTTGGAAGATGGGGCGGAGAGGAATTTTTGATTATACTGCCTGAAACAAAAAAAGAGGAAGCCGTAGAGTTAGCTGAAAAACTCAGGCAAAAAGTGCAAAATTATAAATTTGACAAAATTAAACACTTAACTTGTAGCTTTGGTGTTACAAGCAACAGAGAAAATGACAATCCAGAAGAAATTATGATAAGAATAGACAAAAGACTATATAAAGCAAAAAAAGAGGGAAGAAACAGAGTCGAGTCTGTTTAAAAAGAACATTAGGATGGTTTTAAAAGTATTTATCTTTGATTTTTTTTATAGTACTTTTTGTATCTGTATTTGATATAGTATCCTCTACATGTAGAGGTTTTTTGTAAACATGGTCATAATAATCTAAAAGCAGAATTTTGGAGACTTTTTTGAGATTTCCCTCTTTGTAGCACAATATAGCCTTCTCTTTTGCCTCTTTTTTTATATAGGGTGTTATTTTATCCATGCAGTAGTAAAAAAATTCATCATCTATATCTATATAATCACTTAAAATTTTTTCTACCCTCTGCTTTATCGGTGCTGTTATCTCGACTCTTTTGCCCTCACCCATTCTTCTATAAAGGAGGTCCGGAAGTATTATCTTTCCTATTCTTTTACTCTCTCCTTCTATAAATATTGGTTTTGCGAGATCAATATCTAAGAGTTTAAAAAAGAGTCTGTTTTGGAACTCTTTTTGAGATGGTTGCTCTCCCTTGATGGAACCAAAAGTAGAGCCTAAATGATTTGCCAAAGCTTCCAAATCTATAGAGTTGGAAAGTTCTTGGATTAGCTCACTTTTTCCACATCCTGTATTTCCACCTAGGACTACAAAATTTTTATGAGGAAAATTTTCAAGATAACTCACTACTTTAGCTCTAAAACCCTTATAGCCTCTATCTAGTTTATAGACTCTATATCCTATATTTGAGAAGATTGTAGCAAGCGAGCTTGACCTCTGTCCTCCCCTTGCGCAATATATCGCTATTTTAGAGCCTATCTTACAGAGTCTGTTTAACTCAAATATATGTTTTGCTGCATTTAGGCAAATATAACTTGCACCCTTTAGCTTTGCCTCACTTCTAGAGATTTGTTTATATATGCGACCTATCTCTTCGTGTTCTTGGTTGTTTAGTGCATATAAATTTACTGCTTTTGGTATTTTTGAGTGGGAATATTCACTAGGACTTCTTGCATCTATGATGAGATCAAACTCACCATACTGCCTCAAAAAGTCTTCGGTATCAATTGTCTCTAACATATCTATTTATATCTTTTTTCAATCTTTTGTATATCTTTTCAAAATCACTTGAAAAGACTCTTGTATCTGCGATAGTGGTTATAAAATTTGTATCACCTATCCATCTTGGCATTATGTGGTAATGCACATGTTCTGCTATGCCCGCACCTGCACCTTTACCTATATTCATACCTAGATTTACCCCGTCTGCGTTGAACTCTTTTTTTAGCATAGTAACACATTTTTTTACCATAAGACTGATATGAAGCCAGCACTCTTCATTTAAGTTTTCTATATTGTCTATATGTTGTAAAGGAATTACCATTATATGTCCTGCTGTATATGGGTACTTATTCATCACCACAAAACAGTATTTGTCTCTATATAAGACAAAATTCTTCTCATCGTCGCTTCTATCTTTGGCTATATCACAAAATACACAGCCACTCTTTTTTCTAGTAACATACTCCCTGCGCCAAGGTGCATATAAATAATCCATACTACAGCCTTTTAAACTCTTCTAAACTACTACATATATTGTTTTGGCGCATAAAGTATTCACCAATCAAAAATGCATCAACACCAATTTTATTTAGTTCTATCAAAGTTTCTTTATTATTCAATCCACTCTCTGCAACTATAATCTTTCCATTTGGAATCATAGGAATCAATTTTTCGCTAAGTTTCATATCCATCTCAAAAGTCTCAAGGTTTCTATGATTTATACCTATGATATCAGCCCCGGCAAAAATTGCTTTTGTTAAGTCTTCTTTATCATGAATCTCTACCAATGCATCTAATCCCAAATGCCAAGCATACTCTAGCAATCTTTTTAGCTCTTTTTTTGATAAAGCTTTGGCAATAAGAAGTATAAAATCAGCCCCATATACAACGGCTTCTACTATCTGGTACTCATCTATTATAAAATCTTTTCTAAGAAGCGGCGTGCGGACATATCTTCTTAGCATCGTCAAATACTCGATATCACCTTGAAAGAAGTGAGGTTCTGTCAAAACTGATATAGCATTTGCACCTGCTTTTTCATACTCTTTTGCAATCATTAAAGGATCAAAATCCTCTCTTATCACACCTTTGCTTGGACTTGCTTTTTTAACTTCAGCTATAATCCTATATGGATCATCCCTGCTAGTTCTTAAAAATGGCTTTACATCTCTTGGCGGATAAGGATTGTAAGCTAAACTTCTACCAAGCCAATCAAGAGAAAATTTTTTCTTTCTCTTCTTGAGATCTTCTTTTGTTTTTTTTATTATATCATCAAGTATCATTTACCCTCTTTTACACATTTTAAAATTTTTCTATAATGCATCATTACTTCTGGTTCATCATTCTCTTTTATAAAATTTTTCATAATTACTAGAGCTTTTTTACATCTGCCAAGTCTATAGTACCCCCAAGCAAGAGAATCTAAATAAAAAACAGATTCTGGCTCCATTTTTAACGCCAGCTTGACAAGTCTAATGCCTTTTTTTACATCTATATTATGATCTATCAGTAGATAACCATAGTAATTTAGATACAAAGGATCTTGCCTGTCCTTTAAAACAGATTCAAATTTTTTTGATATATTGTGAAGTATTTTTCTGTTTAAGTGATTTCTATTTGCCTCATATTCATAAATCGCCATTTTCCCAAGGTTATCGACATCTCCTGATTGTATATAGAGTCTTTTTGCAATCTTGTAGGCATCCTTAAAATCCTTCATAGAAGCATATATATCCATAAGCATTTTAGGATTGTATCCACTTTTTTCCAAGAATTTTACAGCTCCTCTTCTATCTCTTTTATACATCAATAATTCTATAATTTTTTTCCCGTACTCATCTCTCTTGTATTTTTTATATAGTTTCTTATAAGTTGATATAAGACCATCTATATTTTTCTCTTCTCCATAAATTCGTATTAGAGAAAAATAGACTTTTTCACTCGCATTTTCTAGGCGAATATATGTCTCAAGATATGAGATAGCTTCTTGTTTCCTATCTAAGTACTTATACAATAGATTTGCCATATTTAGTAAAGTCTTGGGTGAATTATCCATTTTAAAGGCACTCTCATAATACTTCAAAGCCAAATCATAAGATTTTTCCAATATATAAATATCGCCTAAATTAGAGAGAGTTTCTGGATTTTTATCCTCTTTTAGCAATTTTAGCAAAATATCTTCTGCAAGTTTATATCTCTTGGTTTTCATATATATTCCAACCAAAAGCCTCTTAATATCTTTTCTATTTGGATATTTTTTAACAGCATTTTTTAATATATTTAAAGTCTCTTTGTATTTATGTGCCATGAAAGAGACTTTTGCAACTTGTACAAGATATTCTGGTTTTTTACTCTTATCGTATAAGGTCTGAAAAAGCTTTTGAGACTCTTTGTATTTGCCAATTCTTTGCGCTTCTAAGGCTGTCATTATCATAATATCTTCATTTTTGAAAGATTTTTTACTATTTTGCATAACCGGAGATTTTACACTGCAACCACCAAAAATAAAAATTACAAAAAATATTATAAACGCACTATACCTGGACATTCTCTCTCTGCTTCCTTAATATTTGTTTTAAAATGATCCCAAAAAGGAAAACTTCTACATTGTGTCGGTCTCACACTGTATATACCGCATCTTTTCTCTTTTAAGTCAAAAAACACACATCTATACCCGCCATTATACTCTATCTCTTTTAATGAAAATCTGTATTTTACCTTTTTTAGATGTTTATCATAAAATTTATCTAAACTTAAATTTAGAAATTCGGAAATCTTTAATGCTTCTTGAGGATTTACCCATATATATCCGCTCTCTCCTATACAACAGTTTCCTTCACACTCTTCACAGGCACTTGTTTCAAAACAGTAATTATACCCCTTTTTATATATCTTCACTATTTGTATCTGCCTTTATAAAAATATCTTTAACTTCTTGCCTATACTCTGCGTTTTCATATAAAACCAAAGGTGGCAAAACATTACATAAACTTTTTGACTCTCTTTTTGCAAATATCATAACTAAAGAGGCGCTTTTTTGTAAATTTACATGTACAAATTGTATCTTATTTATTTTAAACCTTGCTTCTAAAAGAGTTCTTGATATGAAATCTATCTGCTTTGCATCATAACAAAATATAAATGAACCTTTTGGTTTTAATATTTTATATACCTTTTGTGCAAATTTATCAAATCTAAGAGCACTGCTATGGCGACTCAGATACAAAGAATCACTATCACTCTTAAGGGAACCGCTATGGTAAAAAGGGGGATTTGAGATGATAAAATCATACTGATCAACAAAATCATGCGCTAAAAAATCACCTTTTATTACATCTGAGTCTATGCCATTATTTTTTGCATTTTTAGAGGATAACTCTGCATAAATATCTTGTATCTCAATTTGTGATAATTTTATATCAGTAAAATCTCTTTTGATTAGCAAGCCCAAGATTCCACATCCACTACCCACATCCAAAACGGAACCTTTTACCTTCTGTTTTAATATAAAATTATATAAGAAAATAGTATCGCTATTGTATCTATAGCCCTTTGTAAATTGTTGTAATATCACTGTTTTAAAATATTTCTCTCTTTTAGTTTTGATAATTTATCATTTAATAGATTTATTTTTGCTTTGAGAGAGATAATTTCTATATTATTACTACCGGAAAGTCTGATATTTTCTCTTTGTAAGTCATTTATTTTTTGCCTTAGTTCACTTATATTTTTATAG
>JALUMZ010000283.1 GCA_027055635.1 Campylobacteraceae bacterium | reverse complement strand
GATAAAAAAACTCTATTTTTAGTCATCAGCCAAAGTGGAGAGACAGCCGATACACTTGAAGCCCTAAAAATGGCAAAAAGAGCGGGATTAAAAACGCTCTCAATCTGCAATGTTGACAACTCCTCTATCGTGAGAATAAGTGATGCTACCATACTCACGAGAGCAGGCATAGAAAAAGGGGTGGCAAGCACCAAAGCTTTTGCAACTCAAGTCCTCTCTCTTTGGCTATTAGCTCTACATGTAGCCAACTTTAACAATAGCATTTCAGAAGATAAATATACATCTGAGATAAAAACCATGAGAGGCATACCTGCTGTTTTAAAGGTAGATGAAGAGATACACGAAAAACTTCACAGACTCTCAAAAAGATACCTCCACGGTCACGGATTTTTCTTTATAGGCAGAGATATATTTTTCCCGCTTGCTCTTGAGGGTGCACTAAAACTAAAAGAGATCAGCTACCTTCACGCAGAAGGATACCCAGCAGGAGAGATGAAGCATGGTCCAATCGCTCTAGCTGATAGCACACTCTTTACGATAGCACTCATGCCTCAAACCATGCTTTACGATAAAACCAAAAGCAATGTAGAGGAGTTAAGTGCCAGGGATGCTACCATACTTTCCATCAGTCCCAAAGAGTTTGCATTGGCTGATGATTTTATCAAAACTCAACCACACAAACACCCGATGAGTGAATTTTTCGAGATGATGGTCATAACTCAACTTTTAGCACTGGAAATTTCGATAAGACTAGGAAATGATGTTGATATGCCAAGAAATCTGGCAAAAAGTGTGACGGTAGAGTAAAGTGGCACAAGAGAGGTTTTGGCTCGATAAAAACCTGCCTTTTGTCGAGTGTCGATACAGCAAAAACAGCGGTAAACACTACAAACCTCATATACACTCAACTCTGAGCATCGGAGCTATCGACAACGGCGAAGTTTTATATAGAGTAAATAAAGAAGATTCTCTGCTGAAACCTGGCTCATTAGCCATCATAAATCCAAATACACTCCATCAATGCAACCCCCTAGAGAAGGCGTCAAGAAGCTATTATATGCTCTACTTAGATACACGGTGGTGCATGAAGATTCAACAGTCATTTTGTAAAACAGACTCATTTATAGAACCAAATGAAATCATCATAAAAAATCAAAAGCTTTATAAAGAGTATATAGAGTGTATGGATTTCTTGATGCGAGATGAGTTTTTACTTGAAAAAGAGCAGGCGGTGAGCACACTTGTTGAAAAAATCTTCAAAAAGCTCATTGATTGCCAAAATAAAGAAACCCAAAAAATACCTCTACATGTAGAGGCTGTAAAAGAGATGCTGACTTGTAGCTTGGATGAAGACATTACACTCGAAGATATATCTAAAAAACTTAAAATAAACCCATATACTCTTCTTAGAAATTTCAAAGATATAGTTGGAATAACTCCGCACGCATACAGGATGAACTACCGCATCGAGTATGCCAAAAAACTGCTTCAACAGCAACATCAGATAAGTTGTGTCGCCCTTGAATGCGGATTTTACGACCAAAGCCACCTAAATAAAC
>JALUMZ010000282.1 GCA_027055635.1 Campylobacteraceae bacterium | reverse complement strand
ATTTGATATTGTATATAAACTAAAACTAAAAAACAATAAAGAAATTTATGTACAAACAAAAGGTAAAGTTCGCAAGAAAAAAGCTGGGGAGACAAAACTCACAGCTGTAAGTATGGATATTACAAATGATGTTGAAAATAAAAAGACAATTGAAAAACTTGCTTATTTTGATGCCTTAACAGGTTTAGCAAATAGAACTCTACTCAAAGATAGAATGAGCAAAGCCATGCAAAACGCAAAACGCCATCAAGAGATAATGGCTGTTCTGTTTTTAGACCTCGATCATTTTAAACTTATAAATGATACCCTTGGACACGATATTGGAGATAAATTACTTATTTATATTGCCAATTTGCTAAAAGAGAATATAAGAGAATCAGATACACTCTCTCGATTTGGTGGCGATGAATTTATCATCTTATTACCTAGCATAGGAAGTGTAGTTGCAGTTGAGCATTTTGCATCTAAAATTCAAAAAGTTTTAGATCATAAACATCTTATAGAGACACATGAACTTTACATTACTTCAAGCATAGGTGTCTCTATCTTTCCAGATAATGGAAATACTTGTGATGAACAGCTTCGAAATGCAGACACTGCAATGTATGAAGCAAAAAACGATGGTAGAAATAGGTATAAAATCTACTCTGAAAAGATGGGAAATATTGTAGATAAACAGCTTTTACTAGAGCAAGATTTAGCAGAAGCAGTGAAAAACAAAGAACAGATTCAGGTATATTATCAAGCTAAGATAGATGCAAACTCAAAAAAAATTATTGGGGCAGAAGCTTTAGTTAGATGGCAACATCCAGAAAAAGGGCTTATCTTTCCAGATGAATTTATCTACATAGCTGAATCTACAGGTCTTATGATAGAACTCGGAAATATTATTACAGAGCAATCAATAGCTATGATAAACACACTCAATGAATTAAATATTTTTGACATCAAAATAGCTATCAACCTCTCTCCTCGTCAATTCCAAGATGAAAATTTAGCACCTTTTATAGAAAAAACACTTCATAAATACAATGTTAACTCTTCTCAAGTTGAATTTGAGATCACCGAAAGCATGTCTATGTCTAACATAAATAATACATATAAAATTTTACAATCATTAAAAGACATAGGCGTTTCTATCGCAATAGATGATTTTGGTACTGGACATTCTTCTTTATCTTATTTAAAAAAGTTTCCTATAGATACACTCAAGATTGATCAATCTTTTGTTTTTGGTATTATAGAAAATGAAGATGATAAAATTATTGTTCAAACTATTGTATCTATGGCTCACTCTTTGGGCTTTAAAACAGTAGCTGAAGGTGTGGAAACACAAGAGCATGCAGACATACTTAAAAATATGGATTGTGATATCTTTCAAGGGTATCATTATTCAAAACCAATTTGTAAAAGTGATTTTATAGACTTCATTAAAAAATCTGAGCTTTATAAATAAACTATTGAAAATATCTGATTGAGGCAAAGCCATAAACAGATGTTTTTTCTACTGCATCAACCTCTTCTTGAGTTACAATGCCACCAAGAGCAAAAACTTTTATC
>JALUMZ010000281.1 GCA_027055635.1 Campylobacteraceae bacterium | reverse complement strand
CTCTAGCAGAAGATATACAGCAGAGTGCTACTGTAGAGATAGAACTAGCAGATAAAATACAACAACTCAGTTCCGACGCGGCTCAAGTAAAAGATGTTTTGACGGTAATTTCTGATATTGCAGACCAAACAAATTTGTTAGCCCTAAATGCAGCTATCGAAGCAGCTCGTGCAGGTGAGCATGGAAGAGGTTTTGCAGTTGTAGCTGATGAAGTAAGGAAGTTGGCTGAGCGAACTCAAAAATCCTTAGTAGAAATAAATGCTACCATAAATGTCATAGTACAATCCATAGTCCAAAGTAGTGAAGAGATGAGTGCAAACTCTAAGAAGGTTGAGCAGCTATCTCAAAGTGCTACAAGTGTGGAGGAAAAGATAAATGATATGACAGATATATTGCAAAAAGCAGCAACAAAAACATCAGAAACTATAGAAAAAAGCAATATGGAAACACAAAAAGATGTAGATGAAATAGCAGATCAGGTCTCTTTAGTGAGTGAGATATCCTCTAAAAATGCAAGAAGCATGGAAGAGATAGCAAGTGCAGCCGAGCATCTAAATGATATGACGGAAACACTAAACAATAAATTAAATGAGTTTAAAACTTGATGGGAAACACAGTATGGGTTGTACTAACAACCCATACTAGCATCATCACTTCCTGCTTGTGGGGTATCTGAGTTTTCAGAGTCTCCTGAGCTTTGGTATTTTTCTTCCATGGCATTTGTGTAGCAAACATATCCTTTTTTGCTCTTAGGGTCAGCCTGTATAGCCATTTTTGCGTATTTTATAGCACCTTTTATATCTTCATCTTCAAGTGCATTATCAGATAAATTTACATATTTCATGACTATAGCATCTCTTTTTGCCATCATTTTAGCACCATTGTTTGCTGAGATATATGAAAGTGCCAAAGAGGCAAGCAGTAAAACAATGCCTACAAATATAGAAAGTTTTTGCATTATAATTTCTCCTTTTTATCTCTTATGGATTTCATTACATTCATAAAGATTGCTAGAAATGCTCCTAAGAGTATAGTTATAAGATAAGACGATGTATAGATATCACCGCCAACTAATTTATCTATTGTATATCTTCCTAGGTAACCACTATTTGCAAAATCAGAAATTTGATCATATATATCAAAGTAAAAATACATACCACATAGTAATCCTGTCATAAATACAAAAGCATCTATTTTACCGGAAGCAAAACCAACTATAGCAGTACCCGGACACCATCCGGACATCACCATAGCAGCTCCAAATAACACTCCACCAACCAAATATGGCCATACATAAGTATCAGGTATAAATATTTGATTATAATCAACCCAGCCGTTATAAGATGATATGACGATAAGAGTTGAACATGTAATGATAGCAGAAACTATGGTTTGTGAGACTTTTAAATTTCTAAAGTAAAAAATAGGAGCTATATGCTTAGAACTACCAAAACCTGTTCTCTCAAGCACTATACCAAACAGAGCGCCTATGACTAAAGCATAGAGCAGATTTGAGTTAAAATCAATTGTGCCTGTTGTGAAAAGTGGATACATGTAAAGACTCCTTATCCAATATTTTTCCACTGTTTTTTAAACAGTGGGGCAAATACAAAGCCTGCACCAAAAGCAGCAAGCATAAATATCCAAGTCCCTGCACTAAATGTAGCAGCACCATCTAGTGCTTGACCACTTGTACAGCCTCTTGCAAGTCTTGTAGCTCCAGCCATGATAAAGCCACCTAAAAATGCCCAAATCAATCTTTTGTAAGATGGATAATCATCACCCTTATCTATACTTTGTTTTATTCTTCCGGCAAACATTGCACTTAGGTAGCCACCTGAAAATATCCCAAATGTCTCAACTACAGTCCAGTTTGAAAGGGCATTTCCATTAAATAGATATTTAGCTGCATAAGAGTTTTGTGCAAATGTTGAGTCATACAGATATGCAAGTTGTGCTGTAACTCTAGCAAAAGCGCCGCTAGCACCCATGCCTTGACCGGCAACCATGAAGCTTATAAATAAGACTATACCTAAAATTACACCCGATACCAAGGGATGCCAATAGCCATCTTTTTGGTTCATAAGAGCTCCTTGAAATTTAGTTATATGATTAATAGAAGGAAAGCCCCGTAAATGAGGCTTTTTTTACGAAAGTTAAGATACCGCTACGACTACCGGAGTTGATTCCCAAACTCCATGCTTTGTACAGTATGCTTGAGCTACTAGATTTAATTTTTTAGTAGTTGGAACTATGTTAAAAGTAACTTCAACATGTCCTTTTGCACCTTGTCCACCAAGAGTTCCGGCAACAAAGTCAGCTCTACCTAAAAGAGTTTCACCATTATATAAAGCTACATTTGCGATGTAATGGTCAAAATCATCTGGATGAGTATATTCATTTCCAACTTTTACAGTAACACTAAAAACCTCTCCACTTTTTGCATTATCACTACAGTGAACAAATGGCGAGTGTCTATCTATGTAGTCTTTTTTTGATTCTCTCTCAACAGTGTCTATATCGACATAACGATTAATTTTCGGCATAATTTCTCCTTGAAATTGTTTTTATAATGTCATTATAACTAAATAAGATTAAATTTGTCTTATTTAAGCTATATCACTATTTACTTTATGTTCTGATAATCCTATCTTATCTTTATCTGCTACACCAAATGCTAAAAGTAGTAGTTGAGCCACATTAAAAACTGCCAAGCCTATCTCTCTGCCGGTAGATTTTTCAAGCTTTTTTTGGTGTTCATCAAACATAATAAAACTTCTAGCATCATTTATCAGTACAAAATCAGCTGCATTATCAAACATATCAAGCATTAATCCGCCTGCCATTTTGTATGATAGGTCTTGCACAACATCATTTATCTCATACCCATCTACTTGGTTTTTAAGGCTATAATCTATAAACTTTAATCCGATACTCTGGGCAATTTTAGCATAAGAAGATATATCTGATAAGTTAGATAATTGGCATTGATAAGATCCTAGATAGAGTGCTGCTTGAAAATTGTCAAAACTATTTTTTACTTTTTCTTTTATTTTTTTTACACCAACTTCTTTGAGTATAAAATCAGCCAGTGTATATATCTGCATATCTAAATCAATATTTATGTTTTCACTATCTAGTCTAGCTTGAAGTTTCTTATCACTATTGATTTGTTCTAGAGTCAATTTAAGCGAAAGAAAAGAGCTGTCCTCAACACAAACAATAGAGCTTTTTTTCTCTGAAGCAAGTGCTAAAGTCTTTGCGTTGTTGTCATAAAAAGTATCTATATCCAACCCTATCGACTCACATCCTGTATCTCTTGGTACAGCTTCCAAAGATGAAATTTCTATATTTAAGAATTTAAGTAACTCTTTTGTTGATTTAACTAAAGGTAGTGTTTTATTGACATCTAAAATAGTATCATAAAGTACATAATTTTTCATTTTAACTCCTCGCCTTTAAAATTTCATCTTTAAGAATATTGATTTTTTCTTCTATTTTATAATCTATAGGGAAAATTTTGCCACACAAATTTGTATGCAACCAAATTCCATCTGTTTCACTGTCTATGAGGTTCAAAATTTTCTTTGCTTGGCTTTGATATTTATTTATCATCTCATAAGCAAATAGAAACAGTGCATCACCTTGATAGCTATCATCATACTTGTATGTATCAGATACATAGTGATAAATCATAAGCTCTTTGAATCTTGCTTTATCACTAGAGTCAACAAAAGGATCAATTAAGTCAAATCTTTCATAAAAATCTTTATCATTTATAATCAAATCTTTAGATGCTCTTTTCTCGCTTAATGGCATAAGTGTCAATTCTGTACCAAAATTTTCTACTATATCACCGATCCTTACAGTTGTAAAAAGACCTTTGTCACCTATCTTTATAGCTGCAGTTTTATCTGTTGGATAGTCAAAAAGTCTATCCTCTTCTTTGATCATCTTTAATAACTCATCTAGCGATTTCTCTTCGCCAATTTTAATAATATGCTTTTTATAAAATGGAAGATAGTCACTTTTTGCATCAAATCTAAAAACACTCAATCTAAGCTTATATGTCATAACGCTCACTCCTAACATAATTTCCCATTAGTGTACTCTAAAAAAGCTTAAAAAGTATAAAACTGCTATAATACAAAAAAAAATATAAGGGATTTAACATCAAACGACTATTTTATTTAAATCACTCGCCAATAAATGCACTCTTTACTAAAAATTCAAATGATTTTGTAGTAAATGAGTTGCCCCTGTATGAGTTTAGTGGCGAGGGAGAGCATTTGGTTCTACATGTAAGAAAAAAAGATACGACGACTTGGCAGATGATACAAGCACTTAGTGAAGTATGTGGTGCAAAAACAAGAGATTTTGGATATGCCGGATTGAAAGATAAGGATGGTATGACGACACAGTATATATCTGTCCATAAAAGTTTTGAAAAAAAACTTGAAAACTTTAGTCATGAAAATATCAAGATTATCTCAAAAACTTACCATAATAATAAGATAAGAATAGGGCACTTAAAAGGAAACAGATTTTTTATAAGATTGAAGCGAGTAAACAGAGTAGATGCCCAAAAACTTCAAAATGCGCTTAAAACTCTCTCTTGTGAGGGTTTTCCAAACTTTTTTGGATATCAGAGATTTGGAAGAGATGGAGATAACTATATCTTAGGAAAAGAGATTTTGGAAGGAAAAAGAAGAGAACGAAAGAGAAAGATGAAAAACTTTTTTATCAGCTCGTATCAGAGTTACCTTTTTAATACATGGTTATCAAATCGCTTGAAAATAGGTCATATTTTAGAAGGGTTTAATGACAAAGAAGCGGCAGACTCTCTGGGTTTTTCAAAAGAGTTGGTCAAAGAGTTAAGAAAACAGAAGAAATTTTTTAAAATTTTTAAGGGAGATGTCGCACATCATTATCCCGCAGGAAGAGCTTTTATATGTGAAGATTTACAAGAGGAGCTTGAAAGATTTGAAAAAGAAGAGATAACGGTAACAGGTTGGTTGCCCGGAGGCAGAAGTATGAGATGTGAGGGTTTTGCTAAAGAGTTAGAAGATGAAGTTTGCATGGAGGCAGAACCATATCTAAACCAAATGGATGGAGCTAGAAGATTTGCCTGGGCATTTTTAAAAGATGTGGAATATGAGTACAAAGAAGATGAAAACTGGTTTGAGATGCACTTTTCTCTCCCAAAAGGCTCTTATGCTACAGTTATTTTAGAGGAACTTACACACCAATTAAAATAATATGATATAATCTCGCTCTAAAAAGGTACGATGAGTGATTGCCTGCCCATACTTTAGCAATTGACCTCGAGTACTATGTTTCTCGAAAAGTTTAACTTTTCGTAGCTTTAGGGGGTTGTAGGGACTTTAGTCCCTGCCAATATAATGAGCTTTGCTCATTATATTGTGTTAAAGTATGGGCAGGAGGAAAGTCCGGGCTGCATTGAAGCGTGGTTCCGTCTAACGGACGGCTGGGGTAACCCAAGGGAAAGTGCAACAGAGAGCAGACTTCCTGCCCATACCTCAAGAGATATGGGCAGGTAAAGGTGAAACGGCGGGGTAAGAGCCCACCAGAGTTTAGAGTAATCTAAACTGCTTTGTAAACCCAACCTGCAGCAAGAATGGATTGGTTTTGCTTCATATTTTGACCATTCGCTAGATTGTTATCGCAAGATAGCAAGTAGATAAATAATCACTCGCGACAGAACCCGGCTTATAGTCGTACCTTTTTACCAAACTATCAAATCCATCTTGTTGATGGTTTGTTCTCTTATGTTGCCATTCTCATCTCTTAATGGTTCTAAAATCTTTTTGATTTTTTCCGTGTTTGGTTCTAATCCTCTTACATTAAGGTGCCAGGTGTAGTTTTCTACTGCTTCTTTGAAACTTCTTATCTTTATCTTTAGTTCTTCAAAGTTTTTGAGTTGATATTTTATATCCTCAGTTTGAAGCCACTTTTTGACTCTTTTTGCACCATTTGGTGGAGAATATACAGAATTGTGTGCTAAAAAGAGGTCATCTATGACTGTATTGTCTCTCACTCCTGCCCATCCTAGATATATCTTTATGGTAGCGCTCGAGTGAAATTTTTCTAACTCTTTTTCTGATTTGACAGCAGGACTCATAGTGCAGATTGCTATGTCATAAGTTCCGTTTTTCATATCAAAATCACTCCATGTTGTATGGTGTGTTTTGATATTGTCTATGCCTAATTTAAGGGCATCATCCCTTAAAATTTGGAGCATATTTTGTGAAAAGTCAAGCCCGTCAACACTTTTGGCAACCTTTGCAACCCTGATGGTATATACTCCGGTACCACATCCCACATCAAGTATAGTTTTGTCTTTGAAACTGATACTCATCTTTTTCACAGACTCAAGCACATTTGCTTCAAAACTGTTTTTACATGGTGAGTATCTGGCATAATTTTTTGCTTTTTCGTCCCATTTATTCATCTTTTTATCACTCATTTGCTTTTTCCTTTGCAAGTATTATAGCGGCTATCAATATAAAAATAGAGCCTATCACTTGGAGGTAGTCCATCTTTTCACCTAAGAGTAGGTAAGACAAAAAGAGAGTGACTACCAACTCAAGAGTG
>JALUMZ010000280.1 GCA_027055635.1 Campylobacteraceae bacterium | reverse complement strand
ATTTTTATAGCATTGATAGTTTTTATAATCTTCTACATATTTTTATATATCATCTACAAAAAAAATCAGAAACTTCAGACAAGACAAGATCTTTTATTGCTCAATCAAAATAAACTTGCATCCATGGGTGAAATGATAGAGAATATAGCCCATCAATGGAAGCAACCTCTTGCACAACTCTCTTTTGTACTTGTAAATATGGAGTTGAACTATGAAAGAGGAAAACTAACCCAAAACAAACTCAAAGAAAAGATAGATGAAGCTAATACTCAAATCTCTTACATGTCAAATACCATAGATGACTTTAGAAACTTTTTCTCTTCCGGAAAACCAAAGGAAACATACAACATAAAGGATGTTATAATTCTAACAGAACAACTGTTGAGTGCTACATTAGATAAAAATAAAATTGTTCTAAACATAGAAATACTAGAAAATTTTACTCTAAATGGATATCCAAACGAGATAGTACAAGCATTAGTCAATATAGTGAAGAATGCAAATGATACTTTTTTGGAGCGAAACATTAACAATCCTCAAATCACCATAAAAACCTTTATGCAAGACTCAAAAAAAACTATTACCATTGAAGATAATGCCGGCGGTATAAAAATAACACCTATAGATAAAATATTTGAGCCCTATTTTACGACAAAGCAAGCAAATAGCGGTACAGGTATAGGTTTGTATATGACAAAAATGATTATAGAAAAAAACAATACAGGCACTATAAGTGTGAAGAATCTACACACAGGAGTTATGTTTATTATAATTTTTTAAAAATATACTTCAAACTCCCTTTTTACTCCCTTTTTTATTATAAAATGAATTTACAATAAATTTTTAAGGAGAATATATGAAAAAAATTACAAGTGGGCTAGTGATTTCAGCCCTTATCAGTGTTTCAGCGATGGCTTTAACTGTTCCTGCAAATCATATAGTTGATGCGAGTTGGTTAAAATCACATATGGGTGACAAAAGTCTAGTGGTAGTAGATGTTAGAAAAAAAGGCTACAAGAAAGAGCATATTAAAGGTGCTGTTGCTTGGAAAAGTAGAGATTTCAGACAAGGAAGATACTATAGCAAGGTTACCAAAAAAGCAATTCCTGGTTATGTTGCTTCTCCTCTTACATTTAAAAGAACTATGAAAAAAAGTGGCGTAAACAATGATAGTGCTATAGTTTTCTATAGTGGTGGAACTGCATCAAAAGATTTTAGAGATGCGGCACTTGCTGATTTCACAAGTGAGTACTATGGCTTTCCAAATGTAGCTATCTTAGATGGTGGATTTGCCGGTTGGAAAAAAGCTGGAGGAGCAGTTGATAGTGTAAGACCAAAAGTTAAAAAAGGTGACTTTAGCTTCAAAGGTAGAAAATTTAACCAAACTATTATGGCAACAGGTGAAGATGTTGATGAAGCTGTATGGACAGGTAATGCTCAAACTTTGGATTCAAACGGCAAAGGTAAGCATTGGGATGGAACTGCAAAAGACCCAAGAAGACTTCATGAAGGACATCTTAAAGGTGCAGTTGCTCTTAGCACAAAAAAACTTGCAGTTAAAAAAGATGGTGTTTACTATCTAGGAGATAAGGCATTTGTTTCTGCAAAATTTAAAGATGCTGGACTTGATACAAGCAAACCTATTATTTCTTACTGTAACACCGGTCACTTAGCAGCTGGTACTTGGTTCGCAGGTAAATATGTTCTTGGTATGGGTGACAAATCAAGAATGTATAGTGGAAGTATGGCTGATTATACAAGGTGGCCAAAAAGAAGACTTGTCAAGGGCGATAAGTAATTTGAACATATCATTAAATGATAAAATATCCGCACTCTTTTTGTGTGCGGATATTTTGGATTATCCAAATGATGACTACAAAGAAAAAATAAAAAAACTAGAGGATTTGACAAACACAAAATGTAACTCACAAGAAGTTGCTCTTGATGACTTACAAGCAGAATATATACGAATTTTTTCCATGAACTCTACAAAACTAAAATGCGTACCATATGCATCTTGGTGGATAGATGGAAAAATGTCCGGAAAAACTTTGTCAAAAATTCTTGATTTTTACAATAGGTGTGGATATGAATTTGATGCCAAAAGTATGAAAAAACCGGCTGACAACTTATCTTCCATGGTTTCATTTATTGCAATCTTAGCTGAAGATGAAAAAAAAGAAGAGATAGAAGAGTTTGCCAAGTTTTTAACTTGGATAGATGATTTTGCAAGCTCTTTGAAATCTGCAACACAGATAAAGACCTTCAGCTATGCGGTAGAAATTTTTAAACAAATTATAAGTTCTTTCAAGGGGAAATTATGAGTACAGACGCAAGCATTATACAAAAAAAGCCCTCGAGTGCATGGCTATTTTTGTCTTTTCTTATAGCAGCTGTTAGTATCTATGGGATGTATCAAGTCTTTTTAAACGGACAAGAAGCATCTTATGGAATTAGCAGAGAGGTGCCATGGGGCATATTAATCATAGGATACTCTTTTTTAGTGGGTATTAGTGCGGGAACTGCCATCATAGGCTCTTTAGCACATGTATTTAAAGTAAATGCCTTTCATGTGATGAGCAAAAGAGTAGCACTTATCTCACTCTCGGCACTAATTGGAGCATTTTTTATCATATTTTGGGAGTTAGCCGGACCTTATCAGCTACAAACTTTAAGACTGCTAAAATATTACACAAATTTTGAGATAACTTCTCCAATTTGGTGGATGGTTACGCTCTATATGATAGAGTTACCACTACTTGCTATTGAGGTATATTTCTTAGTAAGTAAAAAACACGAATCAGCCTTTTTTGCTTCACTTTTTGGCTTATTCTTGGGTGTTATTGCCTACTCCACACTAGCATTTGTTTTTGCATCAAATGCAACTAGACCACTTTGGCACAGTACATCTTTTTCACTCTTTTTTATCATTTCAGCTGTAACCGCAGGTGCAGCAATAGTTTTGATGATGATATTTGTAAGTGGTAGAGGAAAAATTTTAATCGACAATGTGAGTGCACTCAGCAAAATGCTTTTTCTTGGCCTTTGCTTGATGTTTTTTGTTGACACTTGGAATGTCTTTTTAAATACCTATGGCGCACAAAGTGAACTTGATGCAACTATGAAACTTTTTATAGGTAAGGGTCCTCTAGCTTTTAATTTTTACTATCTTGAGCTTGGTTTGGGAATTATAATTCCTGCCTTGTTACTTGTGATTAGCGGTTTTAAATCTCCATTTTTATCTGCGTTAGCTGGATTATTTATGATAATCGGTATGTTTTTTGCAAGATTTGATAACATAGTCGGTGGACAACTTCTTTCAAGACCAGATATTCATATGAATTTTACGCTTCATACCTATCATGTCTCAAACAGTGAGCTCTCTATCTTTATAGGTGGTTTAGGAGTTGCGCTTCTAATCTTCTTTTTAGGAGAAAAATTTATAGACTTAGAAGAGGAGACACACTGATGAGCAGACACAATATATCAAGAAGAGGATTCTTAAAACTCGCAGGCGCAAGCTCAGTCGCTATAACAGCTGGGATAACAGGTCTTCCATCTCCACTAAAGGCATCTATAAAACAAGAGGCCTCAAGAGGTGCTAGGTTTTTAAAATATGACAGAGGTGTAGAGTCTCCAAATTTTTGTGAGATGTGCTTTTGGAATTGTGGTGTAAATGTATATACAAGAAAAGGTGTAATTCATAAACTAGAAGGAAACAAGCTAAATCCAAACAACAGAGGTCATCTTTGTGCCAAAGGAAATGCTGGAATCCAATCAACCTATGATGCAGACCGTATCCAATCTCCGCTGATAAGAACAGGAAAAAGAGGAGAAGGAAAATTTAAAAAAGTATCTTGGGAAGAGGCATATAAATATGTTTATAAAAAGCTAAACCCACTTATAGATGAGTTTGGTCCTGAAACGCTGGCTACTTTTATGCATGGAACGGGCGAGCCATATCCTCATATGCTCACAATGGCATTAGGCAGTCCAAATATCACGATACCTGCATATTCACAATGTATGGGTAGCCGTGAAATGGCTTGGGCTTTGACTTTTGGAACGGGTGTGAGCGGACATGAGACATTTGACATGTCAAACTCAAAGCATATGATAATTTTTGGTAGAAACTTTGCTGGAGCTGTCCAAGTCAGAGAAGCGGAAGATTTTGCTGAAGGCTTGGCAAGAGGCTCAAAACTAACTTATATAGACCCAAGGCAGAGTGAATCGGCTGTAAGAGCAACAGACTGGTTACAGATAAACCCCGGAACAGATATGGCGCTAGCACTTGGTTTTATACATGTAATAATCAGAGACAACCTTGCAAATATGGATTTTGTAAGAAAATACTGCTATGGTTACAATGAACTAAGCAAACATATAAAAAAATATACACCAAAATGGGCAAGCAAGAAAACTGGAATAGATGCCAAGACCATAGAGAGGATCGCATGGGAATTTGCCAAAGATGCTCCGAATGTTGTAGCAATTCCACCAAGGAGAATGACGAGATACGGCAACGATACACAAACAGTAAGAGCCATAGCGATACTAAATGCACTCATGGGAAACTGGGGAGTTCCAGGCGGAATTTTTATTAGAAACAAAGTTCCTGTTGATTTTCCAAAAGAAGAACATCCTGATGCACCTGATGCAAGAAGAGCTGATGGAGTTGGAGAAGGAGAAAAATTTCCATTAGCCCCACCAAGCCTCGGTAGAACAAATGGTATATATGAAGCAACTCTAACAAAAAAACCGTATCCAATAAAAGCGTGGTTACTGTATGGTACAAATCCTCTATCTCACTCAAGCGTTGGGGTAAACAATCTATACAAAGCCATAGACAATCTTGAACTCATCATAGCAATCGATACTCAATTTAGTGATACAGTGATGTATGCTGATGTTATCTTTCCTGAATCCACATATCTTGAGAGATTTGATGCACCTTATGCACAAAAAGACAAAACACCATTCATTGCTCTTAGAAAACCTGCTATAAAGCCTATATATGATACCAAAGGGTGTTTTGAGATATGTAAAGGCATAGCAAAAGAGTTTGATTTGGATGATTGGTTTGAAAAATCTCCAGAAGAACAAGTCGAAGAGTTATCACAAATCTTAAGTAAAGAACAGATGGAAGTATTGGAAAAAGATGGAGTTTTGCTTTTTGAAGATGTTGATCCATATCCAAATGCAAGCGGAAGTGCACTAAATTTTTCAACCTCAACCGGGAAAGTACAGCTATATGTAAAAGACCTTGAAGAAATGGCAAAGAAACAAGGAGATGACTTTTCTCCACTTCCTGTATATAAAGATCCAATTACACCAAAAGAAGGTGAGTTTAGAATGCTTTTTGGCAGAACTCCACACCATTCACATGCCAGAAGTCAAAACAACTGGATACTTTTAGAACTTCAAGACGATACACCTGTTTGGATGAATCCAAAAGATGCTAAAAAGATGGGTTTTAAAGATGGAGATATGGTATCTTTAGTAAATGCTAAAACTGGACACAGGTCAGACCATAGCGAAAAATTAAAAGTAACCAAAAGAATCAAAGAGGGTACCGTATTTATTCATCATGGTTTTGGACACACAACCAAAGCTTGGAGCAGAGGATATGAAAAAGGCACTAAAGAGAATTGGTTTATCAGTGATGATGTTGATCCACTTAGTGGAGCGGCGGCATTTCATAACGGTTTTGTAAAAGTAGTAAAGGCATAATATGAGTTTAATACATAAAAAAACAAAAAAACAAAAAAACCTTGCGATGGTTATAGTCGGAGATAGATGTATTGGTTGTGATGCCTGCTATGTCTCTTGTAAAACCGATTGGGATGTGCCTGCTATGAAAGAGGCATTTAGAACAAAGGTATTTGAAGTAGAGAGTGAAGATATACATGGAAATCCTACTATCGGATTTCTACCGACACTGTGCAATCACTGTGATAATGCACCTTGCGTAGATGTTTGCCCAACAGGGGCTAGTTTCAAACGAGACGAGGACGGTATTGTACTGGTTGAGCCTGATATGTGTATAGGCTGTAAAGCTTGTATGGTTGCTTGCCCTTACGATGCAAGATATTACAATGAAGAGGAACAAACAGTTGATAAGTGTACTTTCTGCCTACCTCGTATAAGCAACGGGCTTGACCCTGCTTGTGTAACAACATGTGTAGGTGAATCAAGAAACTTTGGTGACTTAAATGATACCAACAGCAATGTTTCAAAAATGCTAAAAGATGCAACAAGTGTATATAAACTTAAAGAGGACGAGGGAACATCACCAAATGTTTACTATGTCACACTAAATTATTAGGAGAATGAAATGAAAATCAAAAAATTAATCATAGCAGTTTTAGGTTTAGGGCTGCTGCTAGGACTACTTGGCATAAATTTGAGTGCTCAAAATAGACAAAATTACAGCATGGACAAGACTCTTTGTGCGCACTATGTAAAACTCTCAAGAGCCGAAGTTGATGCCGACAACCTACCTCTTGCAAAAGTATATGCACAAAAAGCAGTACAAGCAAATCCATGGGAAAAGGCTGCCTGGGCAAATTATAATGATGTAATCCAAAAGCTAGCCGACAATGGAGATATACAAGAT
>JALUMZ010000279.1 GCA_027055635.1 Campylobacteraceae bacterium | reverse complement strand
CTATGCTCCCAAGTGTAAAATCTTTGAGAATTTGGCAACGATCAAGATATAGAGTTTTTTAATTTAAAGTCCATATAGTCTAATAAATATGAGTGTTTATCTTGCTTGAAAGTAGCTATTTTAGAATTTTGTAAAAATATATCTACCATTTTATGATACCTTCTGTTTAAAATACTTTACAAGTATATCATAGTTAGAGTATATTGTAAAGTATTTTAAACAATATTACTTTGTTGAAAATAACTTAGTTGATACAATAATAAAATCAAGGGAGCCTCTAAAATGACCCTATACACAGATAGAAGCCTAGTATATAGTAGGGTTATTAGAGGCTCCCTAAAGGAATTGTATTTTAAGGAGACTAAAAGCCTAGCCCTCCCAATGTTAATGAGAATTGATATTAGTTTCTGACATTACGCACTTTTTTCTCAAAAAGTCCTACTTTTTGTAGCTTTAGGAGGTTGTAGGGACTTTAGTCCCTGCCACTATAACGAGCTTTGCTCATTATAGTGCGTAAGGTCACTTAGTTTTTAACTCCGGCCACTTTTAATGCAGAGTCTATATACATCTCTCTCATCTTCTTGGCAATTTTGCCCGGTTTTCCGTCTCCTATTTGTTTGCCGTCTATCTCTATGATAGGCAGAACAAATGTGGTGGCACTTGAGAGAAATGCTTCATCAGCCTCTAGTGCTTCTTTGACACTGAAAAGTCTTTGTTCAAGCTCTATTTTATGCTCCTTCGCAAGCTCTAGTAAAATCTTTCTTCTGATGCCTGAGAGTATAGAGTTAGATAGCGGTCTTGTGATGATTTTACCATCTTTTACGATATAGGCGCTTGATGATGTTCCCTCTGTCACAAAGCCATCTTCGACCATCCATCCCTCAAAAGCTCCCTGCTTTGAAGCCTGTTCTTTTGCCATGCATTGTCCAAGTAGTGCTATGGATTTTATATCTCTTCTTTTCCATCTTATATCATCGACAGTGACTACTTTAACACCGCTTTTGGCGTACGGAGAGTTTATAATCTCTTTTTTAAAACCAAATGCCATAACGGTTGGGGCTATATCCTTTGGATATCCAAAGTTACGAGGAGCAACACCACGAGTTACCTGCATATAGACTCCACCCTCTTGTATGCCGTTTCTCTTTATGAGTTCATCTATCATCGACAGAAACTCCTCTTTACTCATCGGCCAAGCAAGTTCTAGCTCCTTTAGACTTCGCTCAAATCTTTGCAAAAATGGTTCTTTGTCAAGGACTGTTTTTGCAACAACCGGTACAACTTCATAAACGCCATCACCAAAGACAAATCCTCGATCAAATATAGAGACTTTTGCCTCACTCTCATCCATATATTCTTTGTTTAAAAAAACTGTTTTACCCATTTATCCATCCTATTTTAAATATTTTTCTAAAGATTCTATCGAATCAATACTGTTTTTTTGCAAGTCTATTTCAAGATGTAGGTAAGATAGAGAGTTTTCCTCAAAAATTTTATCTATCCCTTTTAAAACAAACTTTTCTTTTTTTAATATTGCAAAATCATCCCCATGAATTCTGAATATCAA
>JALUMZ010000278.1 GCA_027055635.1 Campylobacteraceae bacterium | reverse complement strand
TCAACATAGGGTATCTTCTTGGAAAATTAGGCTATCTGAATTTGGTAAATATGGAAATTTACAAACTTTTTGATGAAAAAAAATATTTTAGACTCGAATTTAATGAAGATATATATAGTGACGACATATCTATGCTGAATGAGTTGATTGAAAATTCATTTGACATGAGCAAAAAAACAAAACTAACAAAGCCTGTCATACAAAAAAATGAAATAGAGCTAGATTGTGAACACTCCATGACCTACGCAAAGATGAGCATTCACACCAAAGACCAAAAAGGTCTGATGGCGTATGTGATGAGCAAGCTAGATGAAAAGGGGATAGACATCGCTATGGCTAAAATACAGACAATAAAAAGAAGAACGAGAAATCTTATTTTAATTGAAAAAACATTATACTTATGCGAAAATAAAAACAAAATATTGGGGATTCTTACATGTGCGGAATAGTTGGGTATATCGGAAAAAGAGAGAAGAGAGAATTTCTGCTTAATGGACTAAGAGAACTAGAATACAGAGGATATGACAGTGCCGGTATAGCTGTGCTTCATCAAGGCGAGATTAACTACTTTAAAACCAGTGGAAAGCTTGTCAATCTTATAGAAAAAACCAAAGATTTTCGCTCTATCGGATTTGGTTTGGGTATCGCTCACACGAGATGGGCAACACACGGAAAACCAACAGAGATAAATGCCCACCCTCACTGGGGAGAGTTTTCGTTTGTCATTCACAATGGAATTATCGAAAATTATATGGAGATAAAAAAAGAGCTCCAAAGTGAAGGTGTGACATTTTTAAGCCAAACAGACAGTGAAGTCATCGTTCATCTTTTTGAAAAATTTATAAGGCAAAATCTTACCCCAAAAGATGCCTTTAAGAAAACAGTAGAGTCTCTAAGGGGTGCTTATGCGATACTGCTTATCACAAAGATGGAGCCTGAGAGTATATTTTTTGCTAAAAATGCCGTACCTTTGATCATCGGTAAAAACAGCCAAGGTGAACTCTTCCTAGGCTCTAGCGATGCTCCGCTCATCGGCTTTGCTGATGAAGTTTCTTATCTTGAAGATGGTACTTTTGGCTGGATGAGTAAAGAAGAGATAGAGTTATACAGAGATTCTGTGAAAATCGAACCATCCTTTAAACTGCTAAGCACAAGTAAAATTTATGCCCAAAAAGATGGATATAGATTTTTTATGGAAAAAGAGATATATGAACAATCCACAGTAGCTAGTGAAACTCTCATGGGTAGGATCAAAGATAACAAGGTGTTTTTAGAAGAGCTAAATGGTTATGATTTTGATAATATTGATGAGATAAAAATCTGCGCTTGCGGTACAAGTTATCACGCTGCCCTTACCTCAAGCTACCTTTTTGAAAGATTGGCAAAAATCAGATGCTCGGTAGAAATAGCAAGTGAATTTAGATATAAAGAACCGCTACTCGATAAAAAAACTCTATTTTTAGTCATCAGCCAAAGTGGAGAGACAGCCGATACACTTGAAGCCCTAAAAATGGCAAAAAGAGCGGGATTAAAAACGCTCTCAATCTGCAATGTTGACAACTCCTCTA
>JALUMZ010000277.1 GCA_027055635.1 Campylobacteraceae bacterium | reverse complement strand
CAATAATCTCATTAAAAGTAATTAATTTTTCGTCACACTTATTAACTAAATAATAAACAACATAAACTAAAATTGCAACAAGTATCCACTGTAACATGATATTCTCCTATGTGTTAAGTTCTTTTAGAAAATCTTACATAAAATGCAAGGTTATTTAAAATTTTCGCGTAATTATATTCTAAAAAATAAAATTATAACTATTTGATTTTTATTAGCTCTATAATTTAAAATTTTATTAAGATCTACAGGTATCTACATTGTGCAGCGTTTTTTTGGTATATAATAGCCTTTTTTTATGATAGAATGCCACAGTACATACAGTACATATAGATTTTTGTTTAGTGAAAGTTGATGTGTCTAATCGGTGGAGTAATATTGTGAAAAAAATAACAAGAAATTATAATCAACTTGTAGCTGATGAGTCGATAGAAGATTACTCTCTAAGATATGCACCTAAATCTTTTAGAAAATGGTCAGAGTTTTTAATCGCAAATACTGCTATGGGTAGCATCTCTTTTTTGGCTTTAGAAGCCATAGGTGCATCCATCGGTATCCATTATGGATTTTTTACAGCTTTTTGGGCGATATTTGTTGCCTCAATTATCATCTTTATTACAGCATTTCCTATTAGTTATTATGCAGCAAAATACAATATAGATATAGATCTTATCACTAGAAGTGCAGGATTTGGATATGTAGGTTCGACATTCACCTCTTTGATATATGCTTCATTTAGCTTTATATTTTTTGCGCTTGAAGCAGCAATTATGGCTCAAGCGTTAGAAGTTTACTTTCATTTACCTTTGGTTTGGGGTTATCTTGTCAGCTCTTTGGTTATTATTCCTATAGTTTTTTATGGAGTTACTCTGATAAATAGACTACAGTTTTTAACTCAGCCTATATGGATAATTATGATGTTAGCTCCATATGTCGCTATACTCTACAAAAACCCTGATATAATCCATGCTTTTATCTCTATTAAGGGGGATGTATCTGGTAAGTCAGAATTTGATATATATTATTTTGGTATGGCTATAGGGGTATCTTTATCACTAATAGCTCAAATAGGAGAACAAGTTGATTATCTTCGCTTCATGCCCCCACTTACTAAAATAAATAGGTTAAGATGGTGGTCATCTGTTATTGTAGCTGGTCCAGGCTGGATAGTGATAGGGTTTTTAAAGCAGATAGGAGGAATGTTTTTAGCTTCCATTGCAATACTAGGAGGCATGAGTATCTATACAGCAAAAACACCCATAGAGATGTATAATACGGGCTATACATATGTTTTTAATAATCCTCATACCGCTTTGATTGCTGCTACTTTATTTGTTATCATATCTCAAATTAAAATCAATGTTACCAATGCCTATGCAGGAAGTCTTGCTTGGTCAAACTTTTTCTCTCGTGTTACTCATTCACATCCGGGACGAGTTGTCTGGATGATATTTAATATATCTATAGCACTTTTACTTATGGAGATGGGGGTTTTTGATGTTTTGGATAAAGTTTTAGGGCTTTATTCAAATGTAGCAATTGCTTGGATAGGGGCTATCTTTGCTGATTTGGTTATAAACAAACCACTCGGATTAGCTCCGAAAATCATTGAGTTTAAAAGAGCACATCTATATAATGTAAATCCCGTAGGGGTCGGCAGTATGGGTATAGCTTCTCTCGTTTCCATCTTTGCATTTATGGGGTACTTTGGTGATTTAGCACAAAGTTATTCTGCGATAATTGCTATGTTTATATCGATACTGCTTTCTCCAATTATAGCTATCTTAACAGGAGGAAAATACTATATAGCAAGGCAGAATATACATATATATAGTGATAAAACAGAAGAAATTTGCAGTATATGCAACCATACTTATGATATTGAAGATATGGCGTATTGCACATTGCACAAAGTAAATATCTGCTCTTTATGTTGTTCGCTTGATTCTCTATGTCACGATGTTTGTAAAAAAAATAGCGAACAAAGTTTGAGAGAGAAAATTTCACAAATAATAGGTCAATTTTTTGGAGGTAGAGTTTCTTCTGAAACAAGTTTAAAAATTTTTGATTTTTTTGCTATATCTTCTGGATTATTTTTATTGGTATGGATAACGGGATGGATGTCCTATTCTATACAAATGGATGCTTTTCCTTTGAGTTATAGAGAGGTGCTTAAAGAGTCTTTGCAAAATTACTCTGTTGTTATTGGTATTATAATGAGTATTGTTGCTTGGTGGATATTGCTTATTTTAGATAGTAAGAAGAGGGCGGAAAATGAACTAGAAGAGCGAAATACAGTTTTAGAAAGAGAAGTTTTGGTTAGAAGAAAGGCAGAGAAAAAAGCCGAATTTGCTACAAAAGTTAAATCCGAATTTTTAGCTAATATGTCTCACGAGATAAGAACACCGATGAATGGGATACTAGGCATGAGTCATCTGGTTTTGCAAACAAATCTAAATGAAAAACAAAAAAACTATATGCAAAAGATTGATGATAGTATAAAAAATCTTTTGGGTGTTATAAATAGCATTTTGAATTTTAGTAAGATAGAAGCTGGGAAACTAACGATAGAAAAAGTAGATTTTGATATAACTAAGTTGATAGATAATATTATGAATCTAGTGGAGCTTAAGGCCCAGGAAAAAGGTCTTGAATTGAGAGTTTCTTTTGAAAAAAATATGCAAAAAATCTTTTTTGGAGATGATTTAAAGATAAGCCAAATTATCACTAATTTACTTGGTAATGCAATTAAGTTTACATCTTCTGGCAAAGTGGAGTTAACAGTATCGGCCAAATCAAACAATGTTGTTAGATTTACTATAAAAGACACTGGCATTGGATTGACAAAAGAACAGCAAAACAGACTTTTTCAAGCATTTATGCAAGCAGATGGAAGTACAACCAGAAGATATGGTGGGACTGGGTTAGGACTATCAATATCAAAGCAATTAGTTAAACTCATGAATGGAAAAATTTGGATAGAAAGTGAATTGGGAGTTGGTAGTAATTTTATCTTTGAAATACCTCTTTTAAAAGGAGATGAGAGAAAAATCAATATGAATAAAGCTACATCAAAAGAGATTTCATCTTTATTTGCATCTACTATCCTTTTGGTAGAGGATAATAAAATAAACCAAGAGACAATAATAGGACTTTTAGAAAATAGTGGCATTAAAATAGATATAGCAAACAATGGAAAAGAGGCAATAAACCTATATAATAATAATCCAAAAAAATATGAATTAATCCTCATGGATTTGCAAATGCCTATAATGGGAGGAATCGAGGCAACCAAGTTTGTAAGACAAAAAGATAAAGATATACCGATAATTGCTCTTAGCGCAAATGCTATGGAAGAAGATATAGCAAGTACAAAAGCAGCAGGCATGAATGAGCATTTACACAAGCCAATTGAAGTTGAAAAATTATATGCTGTACTTTTAAAATATATCCCTATAAAAAACAAACCTTTAAATACGGATAAATACGAGAAAGAGGATATGAAAATTCCAAACTTAAAGTATATAGATGTAGATTTGGGGCTTACTCATATAGCTGGAAATAAAAAACTATATCTAAAAATACTTGCAAATTTTTACAATGATTATAAAGATATAAAATTAGAAAACTTAGAAAAAGAAGAGTTTGAAAGAGTGATTCACACTATAAAAGGTTTGAGTGCAAATATTGGTGCAACTGCTCTACATGTAGCATCGAAAAAGTTGGATGAAACACAAAATAAAAAACTATCTTCGAGATTTTATGAGGAGTTGTGCAAAGTAGTAGATGAATTGGGAAAACTAGCAGAAGATAAGAGTGAGGATACTAGTGGAAAACTACTCTCTCTTTCAAAAGAGAAAAGATATGAACTGCTTAAAAAACTAAGAGGGTATGCCAAGAGAAGAAGATCTAAATATTGCAAAGAGTTACTTGAAGAGTTATTTGCCTATAAGTTAAATAAAAAAGATGAGATATTTTTTACAGAGATAAAGTATATGATAGAAAATAGACGATACAATAGAGCCGTGGAGTTAATAAATGAAAAATAAAACCATTTTGATTGTGGATGACACTATTGCAAATCTTGATATCCTTGTGGAGCTTTTAGATCAATATGATGTGATAGATGCGACAAACGGAAAGGATGCTTTGGAGATTGCAAGCACAGAGAAAATTGATCTTATATTGCTTGACATAATGATGCCTGATATGGATGGATATGAAGTATGCGAAAGATTAAAAGCCAACGATAAAACAAAGTATATCCCTGTGGTTTTTATCACTGCTAAAACAGATGAGCATAGTATTTACAGGGCTTATGATGTAGGTGGAACAGACTATATTACAAAACCTTTTCTTCCAAAAGAGTTACTTGCAAGAGTAAAAAAAGAGTTAAAGATGCAAGATTTAATTGACGAACTTAAATTTCTATCATCTACGGACCCTATGACAAAACTATATAATAGAAGGTATTTTACAAAAATATCGCAACATATTTTTGGATTGGCAACAAGAGAGAATCAAGATATATCTATCATAATGCTAGATTTAGATAAGTTTAAAAGAGTAAATGACACCTATGGACACAGGATTGGAGATGATGTTATAATAGCACTTGCAAATATAATGATAAATTCTCAACGCTCAAGCGATGTAGTTTGCAGATATGGTGGGGAAGAGTTTGTGATATTGCTTCCAAATACTATGATTGAAGAAGCAAGGGCGGTAGCTGAAAAACTAAGAAAAACTGTTGAAGCTGCTAATATTAAATTGGAGAATGGTGAGGAGCTAAAATTTACTATTAGCTTAGGAGTATCGCAAGCGGATATTAAAAATGATATAAATATAGAAAAAGCTCTTAATCAAGCAGATATAGCACTTTATGAGGCAAAAAAATCTGGCAGAAATAGAGTGTGTTAAAAGATAAGGTATTAGATGAAAATAGCTATAAGCGGTGCTAGTGGATTTATTGGTTCACATGTGCAAAAAAGATTTAAAGATTGCATAGTTTTAGATAGAGATGATAGTGAAAAGGAGATTTTAAGAAAACTGGAAAATGTTGATGTAGTTATAAATCTAGCAGGTGCACCGGTAGTGCAAAAATGGGATGAAGAGTATAAAAAATTATTGGTTTCTAGCAGGATTGAAATAACAAGAAAACTTGTAAATGCTATCAACAAAAGTGATGTAAAACAGCTTATATCGGCTTCAGCGATTGGGATTTATCCAAATGATAAAGCTTGTGATGAGAGTTGCAAAGAAGTAGCAAAAGATTTTTTATCCGACTTGGTTCAAGGGTGGGAAACAGAGGCAAAAAAATGTGAGAAAATCACAACAATATTAAGATTTGGAGTAGTTTTAGGGATTGATGGCGGAGCTTTTGGGACAATGTTGCCAACTTTTAAATTTGGATTAGGCGGAACTATTGGCAATGGAAGTATGATGACAAGCTGGATTGATATCGATGATGTTATGGATATCTATGAATTTGTTATCCAAAAAAGGCTAGAAGGCATATTTAATGCAGTTTCACCAAATCCAATCACAAACTTTGCATACACAAAAGCGATAGGAAAAATTCTGCACAGACCAACAGTTTTCCCTTTGCCGATTATGGTAGCAAAGATGCTTTTTGGTGATGGCTCAATCGTCTTAACCGGCTCAAAAGAGATATATCCTAAAGCGTTGCAAAATAGTGGATTTGAGTTTAAATATCCTGATATTAGCTCCTCTTTAAAGCACTTGTTGAAGAGGAGCTAGAATATATCAGTTCACATTGATATATTATATATAAACTCTGTTTTTAAGCCTTTTTCTTGTATCTCTTTTATCGCTAGATTTTCTATCTGCATATCTTTAAAATTCTCTATTGAAGTGATGTTGTTTATAGCCAATTGTCTTAAGACTACTCCTCTGTATGCTTTTGCCCAATGACTTACCACCTTGCCGTTTTTTATAAATTTTAATGTGATGTATGGATATGGGATTTTGTAAAATTTCTCATAAAAACCGGCTCTTAGGTCAATAATAAACTCATCTTTTAGTATATTATCAAGTGCATCACTAAAATACTTTTTATAAAACTCTTCAGTTTTAAAACCTTCTAGTGTTGTCCCTTGTTTCAACCTGTATATAGGTAGTTTGTCTTTTGCTAAGATTGGTCCAAATAGATTTGAAAAAATTATAACACTGTTATCTATAAAATCTTTTTGTTTTATCGTTAAACTTTCATAATCCAGGTAGCTATACGCAACCCCCGTGTATCTTTGAATAGCTCTACATGTAGAGGCGGTTTTTATATCAATCTTTGCCAATTCAAAAGATCTGTTTTCATCTTTTAAGCCAAATATTTTATTTAAACTGTTTATATCTTTAGAATTTAAAATATCTTGATATTTATCTATAACTTCCATTCGTTTTTCATATAGGTTTTTACAGCAAAAGGAATCTTTATTGATATGGTTATTTAGCACTAAATCGCTCTTGGTCTCACTTGGTGAAAAAAGAATTTTCATCTATCTCTCCCACAATATAGCAATATCTTTTACAGATACATCACTTCTTCTTGGTTTAATTGCGATATCTCCTATCTCATAATTTGCAATATCTAATGTCTTTTCGATTTTTTTAATTTCATCATTTAGGTCATATTCA
>JALUMZ010000276.1 GCA_027055635.1 Campylobacteraceae bacterium | reverse complement strand
AAATGAAAACCGTAGCAATAGAGATAATCAGTTCGGCAAAAATCTATGCAAAAGAGAAGATTGAAGACCTTGAAGAGAAGAGATTGGTGCCAAAGATGATGATGAGGAGACGCCTCACAAGAAATGCAAAAGTGATGTTGTATCTTAGTGATAAATGTGGATTTAGAGGTGGAAAGATAGTCTATGGCACATGTTTTAGTGAGCTTGAAGAGACAGCAAAGATAGCAAATGCCGTCTTGGAAAACCAGCTTCTCTCTCCAACATCTTTTCAGAATAGTGTGTATAATACCGCACCATCCTACTTCTCTATCTTAAATAAAGACATAGATGAAATCATCACTATATCTTCGGGTATGCAAACTTCACTAGAGACTCTAAAGACTGCTGCCCTGCAAGCATTAGTTTCAAAAGAGCCTGTTTTATGCGTCTGCGTAGAGTGTATAAATATAAAAAATATAGACGAGATAAACAGTTGTACAAGCTACCTTGAAGCAGGAGTCGGAGTTGTGCTAAAAGCAAGTGATGAGATAAACGGAGCAGTTGAGATAGAGACGAGAAAAACAAGGGGTATTATAGGCTCTCTCCAAGAGCTCTTTAGCGTTGCAAAGATGAATGAAGATGGAAAAAATAGAATTTTAGTGGAGCTTTAGAGATGATTATAGATGAAAAAATGGTAGATTATGAGAGTTTTTTATCCAAAGAGGATATTAGACTAAGCAGCAAAAAAGAGTTTGTAGAATTTATAGATGGTGGATATAATTTTTTAGTAGAGAGGATAAAATCCAACCAACCGATATATGGCATAACAACAGGATATGGAGAGTCGGGATGTAATGCTGTATTGATGCAAGAGGCACAAGAGTTGCAAGAGAACCTATATAGATTTTGCGGAGTAGGAGTTGGAGAGTATCTAAGCAGTGAAGTAGTAAGAGTGATGTTGATAGCGCGACTCATCAGCCTGAGTAAAGGAAAGAGCGGAGTTAGTTATGACTTGCTAAAGAGATTTGAAATTTTACTTCAAAATGAGATATATCCGCTTATTCCCTCACAAGGTTCAGTTGGAGCTAGTGGAGATTTGGCACCTCTGTCTTATATAGCAGCAGTCATAGCAGGAGAGAGAGAAGTTATATACAGAGGTGAACAAAGAGATACGATTGATGTATATAGAGAGCTTAACATAGAGCCTTACACTTTTAAGCCAAAAGAGGCACTAGGGGTTATAAACGGAACAGCTACTATGAGTGCCATAGCCATAAAAGCTATAGAGGAGTTTGAGATTTTACTTCAAAGTACAGAGAGTTTTATCTCGGCTATATTTGAAGTTTTGATTTGTGACACGACAGCACTTGAACCATTTGTGCATGAGAGCAAACCTTTTGATGGACAGATTGAGTGTGCAAAAAATATCTTAGCAAAGTGTAAAGACTCAAAATTGACTCAAGTTGCCTTTAGCAGGTGTGAAAACTTCCAAGATGAAAAAGAGCAAAACATACAAGACAGATACTCGATTCGCTGTGCTCCACAAGTCTTGGGCGTTGTAAGAGATAGCCTAAAGATTGCAAAAAAGTGGATAGAGACAGAGATAAACGGTGTCAATGACAACCCTCTTATAGATCATATAGGAAAAAGAATCTATACTTCAGGAAATTTTTATGGTGGATATATAGCACAAGCTATGGATATGATGAGGATTTGTGCAGGAAATGTGGCAGATCTCATAGATAAAGAGTTTGCTCTCTTGGTTGATCATAAATTTAATAAAGGCTTAGGAGAAAATCTAAAAATCATAGATTCTTCTACTCACCATGCATTTAAACTTGCTCAAATCACACTAAGCTCCCTCAGTGCCGATGTTTTGATGAATACAAATGCTGCCTCACTATACTCTCGCCCAACAGAATCACTAAATCAAGATAAGGTCAGTATGGGAACAACTGCTGCTAGAAATTTTGCAAAACAGCTACCAGACCTTGCAAATATGCTCTCAATCGCATTTTTGGGTATAGCTCAAGCAGTCGATATAAGAGGTGTCAAAAAATGCTCTCCTCATCTTCAAGAGTGTTATACTAAGATACGACAAAAAGCACCAAAGGTGCTAAAAGATAGAAGATTGGATTTAGATTTCAAAGCACTTAAAACTCTTTTGAAAAATGGAGAATTTATATGAAAAGCGTATTAGTCACAGGTTCAACCGGCTCTATCGGCGAGGCAATTGCTAGATATTTTCATGAAAATGGATATTTTGTTTATCTGCACTATAGAAGTGACGAGCAAAAAGCAAAAGCTCTACATGTAGAGCTGAATAACTCTGAGATGATATGCTTTGATATCTTAGATAAAGATATGATTAGAGAGAAACTGGAAAATCTTGAAATCGATGTTCTGGTAAATAATGCAGGAATCACAAAAGACAAACTCTTTTTTTGGATGGAAGAAGATGAGTGGAACAGTGTGATAAATACATCCATAAACGGTACTTACAATGTAACAAAAGCCGTTATAAAAAATATGATAAGCCGCAAAAATTGCTCCATAGTCAATGTAGCTTCAGTATCCGGATTGGTAGGAAATATGGGGCAAACAAACTATTCAGCCGCCAAAGGAGCGATGATAGCCTTTACTAAAGCTTTGTCCATAGAGGTGGCAAGATACAAGATAAGAGTCAATGCCGTAGCTCCCGGTTTGATAGAGTCGGAAATGACAAAGGACTTAGATATGAAAAGTATCAAAAAAGATATACCTCTTAAGAGGATAGGAGAGCCTAAAGAGGTGGCAGAGTGTGTCTTTTTCTTGGGAGATAGGGCATCTTATGTGACGGGAGAGGTTTTAAACATAAGTGGCGGAATGGTAAGATAGAGCAGCTATGGTACCAAATCTCTTAGCTATTGTTTTTGCTCCGGCATTTGTGTTGCTTATACACTATTTTGAGTTTAGACATGTGGTGTTACTCTATCTTTTTTTTGCTATTATCTACTTTGTTTTTAAGATTTTTAGAAAAAAGAGTTTAAAAGATATGGTAATTCCTGGTATAAATGTGGCAGTACTCTCTACGGCTTACTACTTCTCTTCACTTCAAACGGTTAAATACATACCGGTAACTCTCTCGACTATCTTTTTGCTTCTCTTTATCGATGCACATTTCAATAAAAGATATATGATTTTGGGTTTTACAAAGAGATTTTATCCTAAAAAACTGAGTCAAGAAGAGGAGGAGTTTGTCAAAAAAGGGGATGGTTACTGGGTGGTTGTAATGCTCATAAATACTCTGATACATCTGTATGTCGTCAATTTTTGCAGTGATATACTCTGGGCTTTTTACTCCTCTGTCGGTTGGTATATACTCTTTTTTACTGCCCTAGCAATTCAAATCATCTATGGAAAGGTTTATGGTGTTAAAGTGCATACTAGGTAGTATCGGGCATTTTGTCTTTTTTGGACTGCTTGTAGGGATGATGATACCCGGATTTTTGACATATTTTATATTTAAACCATTTATTAAAAACCCTATGCGATTTTTCCAAAATGGCTCTGCTCTATCATACAGGCTCTTTTACAAGCTTGTTCCTCGCATAGTCTTAAAGGCTGAGGTGTTAGAGAGTATGCCAAAAGGCGCAGTCTATATATCTACCCACCAATCTATTCTTGATTTTCCTGCATTTGCTATGTATATCAAAGATTATCTTATATTTGCAAATGTAAATTTAGGCAAATACCCCCTAGTTGAAAAGATTACCCATGCCGTTGGCGTCAGATATATAAAGGGCAAGGGGCTAAGTGAAGTTGGAGAGATACAAAAGGAGTTTGAGAAACATCTACAAAGTGGCAAAAATGTCATATACTTTCCGGAGGGAACAAGGCATAGCGGAGATAAACTGCTCCCTTTTAAAAGGGGTGCTTTTAAATTGGCTATGAAAAAAAACAGGCCGATTGTTCCTGTAGTCATAGAGGGGGCTTATAAATTTTTGCCTAGAAAAAGTTGGTGTTTTAAAACTTCAAAAAGAGAAAAGATGTACCTAAAGATGCTCCCGCCTATATATCCAAAAGACTTTAAAAACGAGATAGATATGATGAAATATGCACAAAAAATTATGCAAGAAAAAAAGGATGAGTTATGCGGATTATGATTTTATTAGCTTTACATGTAGCCTTGCTTTTTGCTAATTCCTACGATTTTACAGAGTCAAAATATGTCTCTGCTGTAGGCGCAAATTTTGTCAAAAAAGGTCATATAGATGTTATGAAGAACAAGACTATCATCACATACAAAGCACCTTTGCACAAAAAAATCATAAAAACCGATACAAATGTGACGATGGAAGACTCCAAAGGTAAACTTTATCACCTGAAGGGCAGAGCAAACTTTTATGCCAGAACTTTTATAGACATCATGACAAGGCTCGGAGATTTTTCAAAACTCAAATCAAACCCGGATTTTGATGTAAAAAAGGACAAAGATATCTACTATGTTTCATTTAAGGGAGACATAGCAAATAGAATCGTAAAAGCTGAAGTAAAAATCAAAAATTCAAAGGTCTCAAGCTTCAAGATGTTTATGCCAAACGGCGACACTCTTGAAATAACAAAACAATGAGATACTTAAATCTAGCGATATTTACACTCCTAGCGATACTGTATTTCGCATTTTCTTCACATGTGAAATTTTCGACTAATTTTATAGAGATATTTTTTTCGCAAAAGAGTCTAAAGCTTTTTGATATAGCTAAAAAACTAGGTATCTCAAATGAGATATACATCTCAAAAAAAGGTTTTGATGAAAAGTCTCTAAAAGAGCTTCAAGAGATCGCCAAAAAATTAGCCAAAATCCCTAAGATATCAAAGGTTGAGACATCATTGGATATTTCGCCAAAGCTAAGAGAGTATATAAAGAAAAACTACTATTTATTAGCTGATTTCGACGATACCCCGCTTTCTAAAAATGAGATAAAACACAGGCTAAAAAAGATATATGAGAAGATTTACAACTCGGTTTTATATGAGCCTATCAACACCTATGACCCGCTAGGGCTTTTCCATATGAGCTTTAAAGGCGGAGAGAAATATCTAAAACTAAAAAATTACGGCTACATCATAAAAGCAAAAACTTCAGTAAACACAGCAGATGCTGCGCAAGCAAGAGTGGTTTATGATAAGATAAACTCCTTGCTAAAAAACTATCCCGATACTATCTCATTTGCTCCGTTTTATTTTCTTGTGGAAAACTCTGCATACATAAGGGGAGATGCGCAAACAATTATGTTGATAGCTAGCATATTGCTTTTGATGCTATACTTTGTGGTGCTGAAAAATTACAAGCTGTTTTTCAATGCCATCATAGCCATAGCTAGTTCTGTCATAAGTGCTGTTTTACTCTCATCACTTATGTTTGAGAGTATAAATATCTTAGCTCTTGTTTTTGGTGTGAGTATTACGAGCATATCTATTGATTATATGTTTCATTACTATTTTCACGGGCTTTTTTCCAAAGGAAAATGGATATTTCAAAGGAGGGTATTTTTTGGATTTCTTACGACTGTCGGAGTGTTTGTGATATTTAGTTTTATAAGTATTGAGCTTTTTGTCCAGCTTGCTTTTTTTAGTGTTATTTCACTTAGTGTCGCGTATGCTCTTTTTAGTTTTGTTTTTCCATATCTGGGCATAAAAGCCCCGCCGATAACGGATAGACAAAGTGAGATAAAGAGCTTCAATCCTCTGCTTATAGTTGCTGTTTCAGTTGTTATGCTGATATTTGTCTATAAAAATCTAAGTTTTGACAATAATCTCAAAAATCTTGATTATCACAATACAAGACTTTTAAAACTATCCAAGATGTTTGCAAAAAGCCTACAAAATAATAAATATAAAGCCGTGATAATAGAGGCAAAAAACCAAGAATTGCTTTTGCAAAAGTATGAGAAGATAGAGAAAACTTACCCTGATATGCTAGGGATAGGTAAATTTGTATTAAGTCAAAAGAGTTGCAAAGACAGGATAAAAAAGCTTCAAAAGTACAATTTTAATAAAGTTAAGAAAATCATTAACAAAGAAGCAAAGAAAATAGGATTTAAAGATACATTTAAAAATTCATATCCACATGTAGAGGCCGTAAAGTGCGATATGTCAATCCCAAAAGAGACTCGATTTAAAATCATAAAAGAGGATAATCTCTACTACACTTTAGCACTCATAAAAAAAGCCTCTCTAAAACCAAGTAATCTTTTTGAAGTAGTTGACTTAGCAAAAACTCTAGCAAACGATACAAAAGAGATGAAGGAGAAGCTCCAAAACTATATGTTCATATCAGTAGCTTTTATCATACTAGTGCTTTTGTACTCCTTTGGAAAAGAGATACTCTATCCTTTGGTGTATCTGCTTTTTCCGCTAAGCACCGTCCTTTTTAGTATATCACTAATCGGTAAAATCAACATAATGCACATCTTTGCCCTAGTGATTTTACTAGCTATAAGCATAGACTACGGCATATATATGCACAAAACCAAAACCGTAAACCAAACAAAACTCGCCATAAGATATGCCCTTTTAAGCACATTTTTTGGCTTCGGAGTTTTGATTTTCAGTAAAACTACCGCTATGCACTCCATAGGATTTGTCATAATGATTGGTATAGTATCGATATTTTTTCTGCTTTATGGTAAGCG
>JALUMZ010000275.1 GCA_027055635.1 Campylobacteraceae bacterium | reverse complement strand
TTTTATCGCAATAGCTTTGGCTATTACTTAAAAAAGGTTTTGCACAATCTTACCACTTCTAAGTCCTCTGAGACTATAAGGGGTTATGCAAGAAGTCTAATAAGTATAACAAAGATATTTGTAAATAGTCTTGAAATTATTTATTGGATGCGCTCTTCAATAATTTAAAAGAATCTTTAAGGTACAATCACCGTATGTTATTTCCTAAAGCTAAAGAATTAACCACCGCAGATGTAAAGGTATTTCCTTCATCAGCTTTTTTTAAGGAAGCTATGAGAGAAATGATATCGTCTAAGCATAGGCATATATTGGTGTGCGAAAAAAATAGATACTACGATTTGAGCGTACATCATATGCTTTGTGATACTCTTCTAAATAATAATCTTGAAAAAAAATTATACGAACTCGATTTACAACCACTGCCCGCAATTCATAAGGAGGCAAATATACTAGATACATTGCATTTCTTGCAAAATAGTAATGAGTTAGTTGTAGTGCTTGATGATAATGATCATTTTTTCGGAATAGTTACAAGGACAGATATTATTTCTAGTATAGACCCATCCATCCTTATAGAGAATATTACGCTTAAGCACTTTTTGGATGATAACAAAAGAAGTCTCTGGGTCTCTCCTGATACTATCACAAAAGATATTGTGATAAATATGAGTAAATATGAATACAATGCAGTAATTATTGTTGAAGATAGAGAGGCTATCGGAATATTTACAACAAAAGATATATTGGAACTTTTTAAAAATGATGCGGATATGTCACTCTCTATTAAAAACTATATGGTTCATCCTGTGCAAAAGCTTGATGAAGAGACATCTATAAAAAAAGCTCTTGATTTTATGAAGAGAAATAATTATAAACAGATTATTACGGTGGATAAACAGGGTAAGATATCAGGGGATATAACACAAAAAAGATTGATATCTTTGACTTATACTAAATGGGTTGGTTCAGTAAAAAAATATCAACAAGAGCTAGCTCAGATAAATGGTGTACTTGAGCAAAAAAGTAAGCTTTTAGAGAAGAGGGCAGAGACTGATTATTTGACAGGCTTGTACAATAGAATGAAATTTATGGAGCTATATCTTGCTCAGTATAAATTGTCTAAAGAAAAAGGTGATAAACTATCGATAATAATAATAGACATAGATCACTTTAAAAAAATAAATGATACTTTTGGACATAATGTGGGGGACAAAGTTTTAAAACAGTTATCAAATGTCTTGCTTCAGACTTTAAGACAAACAGATATAGTTTGTAGATGGGGAGGAGAAGAATTTTTGGTTTTGCTTCCTCTGAAAAACATTAATCAGGCTATTAAGGTAGCCGAGCAAATTAGAAGCAATGTAGAAAATTTTAAACTAGATAATCTTCCTCATGTTACTATAAGTTTGGGTATGACAGAAGTTAAAGATAGTGAAGATTTTGAAATGACACTGGATAGAGCTGACGAGGCACTGTATCGGGCAAAAAAACAAGGAAGAAATTGCGTAGTGGTTAATTGATCGACCATATATAGCAAACTTGCTTGTAAATAATCTTATAAATATTTAATTTATGAAAATCTATTTTTTCATTCTTAAAATATGCATTCATAAAGATTCTCTCTTTTTTAGGCAAGAGCTTAAATTCAATACAAATAGCTGCCAAATCAAAATACTTGTCGTTCATAGAGGCAAACTCCCAATCTATAAATTTTATAGTATGTGAAAAAAGGATATTTTTAGGGTTTAGGTCATTATGGCAAAGTACTAAATCTCTTTTGTATTTTTTTGATTCTAGCAGAGCCTGTTTTGATTTGGCATCAATCTTGTGACTATTTTTTTGTAAAAAATTTCTTATATCAAAAGCTTTCTCTTTTATCTTTGCCTTATGAGCTTTAGATAGTGTTTTTGCCAATTTTTTTAAATCTGATATGCTAAGGACCGACTTATGATATCCATCTATATATTTGCTTATAAAAATTTGGTTTTTTATATCTATGAGAATTGGTTGTGAAGAGATACCTCTCTTGCTCATCATAAGTTGGATTTTGTGCTCTAGTTTTTTATCTACATGTAGAGCCTTGTTGAATTTTTTGACTATAAACTTATCATCGATTGTATTTAGGAGGTAAGTTGCATTGCATACTCCTTGATCTTTAAATAACTCCATACTGATGATAGCTTTTTTTCTAAAAAAATTATAATTCTTGATAATATCTTCAATGCTTTGATTCATAAAAAATATTACTACACAATAACTTAACACATTATAAATATAATTTCAATATCAATAATAAGGAGTATAGAGATGAAAACAAGATTATTTATAGCAACTATAGCTGCAACAGCATTTGTTTCGATTGGTGCGATGGCTGCCATGATGCCGCCGTTTGGTTCTAGTGGTGATATTAGTTATGCAAAAGGTTTATGGCAAAAAATGGAGATGAAGGGACTAAATTCAGTTCCAGCAAATCTCTATGTAGGGGGTCCACCACATGGAAAAGTGCGTGAAGTGCTAGAGGCAACAATCGATGGCAAGAGAATCATAGTGAAGAGAAACTATAGAGGAAAGGACATAACAGTTGCAAAAGTAAAGGCAAACAGAGCAAAGTATCTGGCATCTGTGACAGTTATGCAAAAAAGAAAAGGCTATGATCCTGCTGATGCCGATTGGTTTTGGGTGAAATATGCTCCTGATGGATCAATTATGAAAAACAAAAAACAGATGAGTTTGGCAGGAAAAGTAGCCAAAGGAAAGCCTGTAGGATGTATCGCTTGCCATGCATCAGCACCGGGCGGAAGTTTTGTATTTAATCACAGTAAAAGTGCAAATGCAGCCATCATGTTTGTAAAATAATAGCTTGAAAAAGAAGGCGGGGCAAATTGTGCCCCGTATATTATTGTTTATCTATGCCTCTAGCACCTAAGTTTCCATATCTGTGGTAGCTGTGAGAGATGCTTTGTTCTTGCATGTAGTTAAGTAGCTCCAATCTTCCTTCCATCATAGGTTTTTGTCTTACTATGAACTTTGCAATTTTTGCAGCCTCATCAAATACTAAAGGTGTGACTTTGGATATGTCAGAGTATATAATTCTGTCGATCTTGTCAAAATTTCTCACAAATTCTTCTTCACTTTCTCTTTGTAGCATATCATCACTGTTTAGTATGACATCCTTGTTTTCAAACAGAAAAGATATGGCATTACTCTCTTCATAACCCACACTTATCAAGAGCTTTACACCACAAACATGAGCTGCTAGGACTCTGCTAAGAATTTCAAATACATTATCATTTTTTGTGATTCTAAGTCCTACTCTGTTTAGAGGCAGGTATCTAAAGATATTGTCCTCCCCTCTTATGTGAAAATAGTCTTTTTCTACTCCAAACTCATTTTCATAATTTTCAAGATAGCTATGGAGGGCTGGTTTTAGCTTATTGAAGTCTGCATTAAACTCTTTATATAAACCTTTTAATGAATCATCTATCCACTTGTTTATATTGTTAAACATCGGATGTTCTATTTTTTTATTTGCCTTTGGTTCGCTTACTTCTTCAAAGTCCATAAATTGTGTGATGTAGTTATGAATTCCCACCTTTCGTCCAGCTCCTATGGCTGATTTTCCCATGCCTCCAAAAGGTTGTCTTAGGACTATAGCTCCTGTTGTTCCTCTGTTGATATATAAGTTTCCGGCTTTTATATTTTCTCTCCAATACTCAATCTCTCTAGCATCAAGTGACTCTAAGCCAGAAGTGAGTCCATATCCTGTTTTGTTTACTATATCTATGGCATCTTTAAGATCTTTGGCTTTCATGACAGATAGAACCGGTCCAAATAGTTCGTTCATATGACAAAAATTTCCATCTTTGACACCCCATCTGATAGCGGGTTTTAGCATATATTCGTTTTCATCTGCAAACTCCGGTTTTAGTGCCCAGCTTTCCCCATCTTGAAGAGACTCTATCGCTTTTTTGAGATTTCCACCCACTGGATTTGCTAAAGTTCCAATTCTGTTTACAAAATTCCAAACTGAGCCTGTTGCCATGCTTTTTGCAGCATCTACCAAGGCAGATTTAAAACTTTCATCATTATAAACTTCTTCTTCGAGTATCAAAAGTGATGTGGCAGAACACTTTTGCCCACTATTTGAAAATGCAGAATGAACGACATTTTTTATGGCTTGCTCCCTGTCACTCATAGCAGTAACTATAGCAGCATCTTTCCCGCCGGTTTCAGCAGCCAAAAATAGATTTGGTCTGGTTTTTAACATCTTATACGCAGTATCTTCTCCTCCTGTTAAAATCACAAAATCCACATCCTTGTTTGTTATGAGATGCTCACCTGCTAAACTTCCGGGACATGGTACAAATTGAAGAGTGTTTTTACTTACCCCTGCATCCCAAAAGCATTTACACAACTCATAAGCAGTTAGAGCAGCAGCGCTTGCCGGTTTTATGATGGCTGTGTTGCCTGAAGCCAATATAGCAGCTAGACCACCTAACGGAATAGCTACAGGAAAGTTCCAAGGAGGAGTAACTACTCCAACTCCTTTGCCTCTAAATTTTAGATTTTCATACGCCTCAAAATACCTGCTTGCGTGTCCATAAAATTCTAAAAAGTCTATCGCTTCGCTTACTTCAACATCTGTTTCGCCAAAAACTTTCCCTACTTCAGCAGCACCGATACCGATGAGGTCAGCTCTCCTTTCTCTAACAATATTTGCAACATCACATAAAATCTTGTGTCTTTTCTCAATGCTCATGCTTCTCCAGCCGTCAACATCATCTTTTGCAACTTTAACCGCATCTTTTAGATCATTTGCATTTGCAAGTGCAAACTCTCCTATAGCAACCCCCTCTTTTAGAAGTGATTTATCTATCGCTTTTTTTGTCTCTCTATCTTTTATGATCTTTTTTCCGCCAACAACCACAGGAGTTATTTGTGGTTTGTAATCAGAATTTTTCATCCATTTTTCTTTGATTTTTTGAGCCCAAATTTTATTGTTTGGAAGTATAAAATCGGTGTCAGGTTCATTTTTAAATTCACTCGTTAGATAACTACTTCCTTTGAAATTACTCCAGTCTTCATTTAGTCTGTCTTGAGTTCTGTTTGAGCCGATAAAAAGATTTTTTGTGTTTTCTAAAGATTTGATGAACATATCTCTTAACATATTCCAATCACTTGAGCCGACTTTTAATCCAAATGAGTATCTTATGAAGTTCTCTTTCCCTGTGTTTTCATCAAGTCTTCTGACAAGATAGGCGATGGCATTTGTAAATTGCTCTTTTTTGGCAGTCGGTGCATATAGTATCAAATCATGACTAATCTCTTTGATAGCAAGTCTTGCAGACTCACTCATGCCCTCAAGCATCTCCATTGTATGAAATTCGTTTACTCCATACTCTTTTGCAAGCTCATATGCATAAGCCTGCTCAAAAAGATTGTGTGAAGCGATACCAAGATGAACATACTCTATATGCTCTTTTCTCATGCCATACTCTGCCATTATCTTATAGTTGCTATCTGTATCTATTTTTCTGTGATATGGAGTGCTTTCCCAGCCTCTTAGAGCTGCTTCAGTATCTTCCATCTCCATATTTGCACCTTTTACAAGGCGCATTTTGATAGGACTTCCTCCATTTTCAACTCTATTTTTGGCAAACTCTATGAGTTTTTTCTGCCATAGATGAGAGTCTGGAAGATAGGCTTGAAGTACGATTCCTGCATAAAAATCTTTAAATTCAGGTTTAGATAGTGTTCTTGTAAAAGCATAATATGTCAATGCTAAATCACGATACTCCTCCATGTCAAGATTTATAAATTTATTCTCTTTTTTCCCTTTTGAGTTTGTAAAACTATACTTTTTCGCTTGAGCAAATATGCGACTCAATCTTGTAACAAGTTGCTCTATAGTATCTTCATAAGAGAGCGCATTTATCTGCGAAAAGAGAGTGGAAATTTTGATAGAGATATAATCAACATTTGGATTTGTAAGAAGCTCTAGGTATTTTAACATTCTGGTTTCTGCCTCTTCTTCGCCTAAAACGACTTCACCTATAAGGTTAACATTTACTCTTGTTCCCTCTTTTTTTCTTTTTTGCAAGTGTGCATTAAAGACATCTTCTTCGCCTTTAATCACAACGGTTTTTGTATCTTCTCTGATATTTTTTATAAAAAGAGGTATAGATATATCCGGTAGGTAAACTCCTGCATTTAAAAACAAAAATACCAAAAATCTTTCGCTTGTAGTGAAAAATGAAGCCATCCCATATTTGTCGAAGAGATACTCTATCTGATTTGCTACTCTTTTATTGTTTTTTGTCCTAAAAGATTGATCCATCAATTCGATAAGTAAAACTTTATCTTTCGGATGTGTAAGCATTTTATTCATTTTGATATGAAATTTCTTATCAAAATCACTCACCAGTTCATCTGCTCTTTGTTGCCATTTTTCTGCCAAAGCAATGGCACGATTCATCACAACTTTGTTTTCTAACATAGTCTCTTTCCTCAATTTTAATTTTATTTTAAATCATATTTGAGTATCTTATGGATTGTGTAAACAAATTAAGATGTCCACTTTTTGCGGGGAGGACATCTTCTCTAAGATTCTCTACTTTGTAATATGATTTTTACGCACTATAATGAGCAAAGCTCGTTATAGTGG
>JALUMZ010000274.1 GCA_027055635.1 Campylobacteraceae bacterium | reverse complement strand
ATCATAGAATCTGTAGGGCTCAAAGGCTTAGAGAAACATGAACCTTCACAGCTTAGTGGAGGACAAAGACAACGTGTAGCTATTGCACGGGCGTTGGTTAAAAACCCTCTTTTAGTCCTTGCTGATGAACCAAGTGCCAATCTTGACTCTAAAACCAGTGAAGAGATACTTGCACTGATGCAGCAGATGCAAGAGACCTATAACACCACCTTTATTTTTGTCACACACGATAGAGATATTTTAGACAAAGCGACACACACCTATGAACTCAAAGATGGTGTACTAGGAGTAAATCATGATAAATAGTATAAAAATAGCCTACAGAAATGCCTTTAGAAACAAACGTAGAACACTCCTCAGTATCTTAGCTATAGCCATAGGTGGATTTGCCTCTTTGACCATAGGTTCTTTTGTGAATTCAGTCAACCAAGGCATACGAACACAAACAGCTAGAGATGGTGGGCACATCCATATCCATGCCAAAGGCTATTTCAATTTTGGTACAGGAAAAACGGATAAATATACCATTAATGACTATGCAACAGTTATGAATCTTATAAAAAACAGCAGTATTGGCAGTGATATTGCTGTAATGACGCCTGTATTGCAAATCTCTGGTATTGCAGGGAACTATGCAAAAAATGCTTCTCAAACCTTTATAGGTATAGGACAAATCTATAAAGACCAATTAGAGATGCAAAAATGGGATGGCTACAAAATAGATATGCCCTCACCCAAAACACCACTAAGTAAAAATAGTACAAGTGCCTACATAGGCAAAGGTTTGGCTATCAATCTTAGTTTATGTAAAAAGCTACATATAAAAGGATGTGTAGAAGAAGTGAAAGAAACCAATAACAATCCTGTAGATAATGATATAAGTGACTTTATGGAGAAAGAACAAATCTCAGATAAAGCAGAAGTGAGCCTATTAGTAGCCTCATCTTCAGGTGCTCCAAACATTGCCAATATAGCCGTAGAGAATGTATGGTCTAAAACACAAAAAAATTTAGATGATATGTTTATTGCTTTACCTCTTAAGGAGGCACAAGTTTTACTTTATGGAGAGGAAAATAGTAAAGCTTCGGCTATCAATATACAGTTGAAATCTTATGAAAATATACCTAAGGTAATCACCTCATTAAAAAAATTATTTAAAGAGAAGAAATTAAATCTTGAGATAATAGACCTACAAACATTTAACCCTGAAGTACAAAAAGTCATCGGTATTTTTGGTGTTATTTTTGGTTTTGTTTCAATTATCATAGGGCTTATTGTTGTATTTACCATTTCCAATACTATGACCATGAGTATCATGGAGCGATATAACGAAATAGGCACACTACGCTCTATGGGACTTCGACGCTCAATGATACGGAGATATTTTGTTCTAGAAGGAAGTATTATTGGTATTATCGGAGCTTCTCTAGGTGTTGCATTAGCGTATATTGTAACTACTCTTATTAACAGTGTAGGACTTATGTGGTCTCCACCCAATACAGCAGTAGAGACACAGCTTGTACTCTCTATGAACAATATAGCACTTGTTGTTTTTGTGTGGTTATTTTTGATTTTTGTGAGC
>JALUMZ010000273.1 GCA_027055635.1 Campylobacteraceae bacterium | reverse complement strand
ATTTATATCTCATGATTTAAGTGTTGTTGAGCATATTTCAGATAGAATAGTCGTTATGTATTTTGGAGATATAGTAGAGAAAAAAAGCGTGGATGATTTGTTTGAAAATCCCGAAGCAGACTATACGAAAAAACTCCTAAGTGCAATACCAACCATAAAGGACTGAAAAAGAGATGGATACAGCAGTAGAAGAAAAAAAAATTTTTTCTTACATATTGGATTATAAAGAGTGGGGAATATTTCTCAAAAGATTTTTTCTGCTTATAATTTTAGCGATTATAGCATTTGTGTTATGGTTTTTCCCTATCAGTCTTATTGTAGCACCTTTTTACAGTATCACTACAGATAAAGTTCCTACCATAAAAACCTATCCAAAACTTGTAGGTAAAACCACAACTGATGCCCTAAAGAGTGGGTTACAACATCTGCTAGACGAAGGCTTGGTAACAAACTTTATAGGTGTAAGAACTTGGATAGACAATAAATATTATGAGCAAGTCGGTGAAATTGAGATGTATCGTATAGGCTTATATACTCTTGAAAACAATCTAGCCAGAAACAGAGGAACAGGCGGGGCAAATGAACATATAGTCCAAGCTCGCTCTGATGTATATGCTGATTTTAGAATTCCTATGTTTACCAGCTATAGCACAAGAGTCAAAGAGGCAGTAGCAAATATAGACACCTATCTACAACAGCTAAAAGAAGACCAAAACAAAGATATGAGCAAAAAAAGAGCTGTTTTTATAGTAAATTCCGATAATCTTGCTGTTGCGCTTGATAGACTTAAGCAACAACTTCAGACAAACTTGATGTTAAAAACCAAATTTACTACTCAAGATGATAAATTTTATCGCATAAAAGGTAACTTGATAGCGATGTACTATATACTCAAAGGTATAGATTTTGATTTTAAAAACAAGATGATAGACAAAACCTCTTATGAAGAGAATTTTAAGCCTATGATGGAGTTGCTGAAACAAGCTATCGCACAAAATCATATAGTTGTACTAGAATCTCTTGGGCATCTCTCAAAACTTGTAAAAGATGCTAGTTTGATTTCACAAAAGATGGCAGAATTAAGAGACAAATTAAGGAATGGATAGTATGGATATAGTCATAGAATACTGTGTTGTATGAAACTATTTACCAAAAGCTTCCCGTGCGGAAGAGGAGATAAAATCGGTATATAGAGATGCAAAAGTGACACTAAAACCTGGTGAACGAGGTGCTTTTGAAGTGAGTTTAAACGGAAAATTAATCTTTTCAAAACTCTATAGAGTTGCAACTTTTAGAGAGAGGTTTCCAGAGCCTAGAGAGTTAGTGAAACTTATAAAAAAAGAGGGGTATTGATTTAGCCCTCTGCTCACATGACAGACAAACGATTACTTTTAAATGCTTTTGAAACTCTTTTAAAAGAGATAACGCCGGAAAATCTTCTAAATAAACAGTGCAGTTTCAATGATAATATCTTGAAAATCCAAAACTCTACTTTTGATTTAAGTAAATTTAAAAATATCCACCTATTAGGTTCTGGCAAAGCCGTACTTCCTATGGCAAAATCTATACAAAATCTTCTTGGTTACAAAATCAAAGATACTCTACTAGTAGGTGCTTATGAGAAAAATATCACTTTAAAAGACACAACATATATCCAAAGTTCGCACCCTATACCATCAAAAATTAGCATAATTTCGTCAGAGCTAATTCAAAACAGACTAGATAGTTTCTCTAAAGATGACTTTTTTATATATTTACTAGGCGGGGGAACATCTTCGCTTCTTGAGATACCTGAAACAAGTATAACACTAAAAGAGCTACAAAGAACAACAGAGATAATGTTAAAAAATGCAATGCCAATAGAAAAGATAAATTGTGTAAGAAAACATATATCGGCTATAAAAGGTGGAAAACTAATCAAAAATTTAAAGGCAAAAGGTGTCGTACTTGTACTAAGCGATGTTATAGGAGATGATCTCCAAAGTATTGGCTCAGCACTACTATACTATGACGAGACAACATTTCTAGATGCCCTAAACTCTCTAAAGGAGTATAAAGTTCTTGATAAAATACCAAAAAGTATCCAACTCTTTTTAAAAAAAGGGGCACAAAACAGACACAAAGAGAGTCCTAAGCACAGAAATCCACTTCTAAAACATATAGTGATCGGGTCAAATAAGATGGTTTTAGAAAAAGCAAAAGAGATTTTAACTCCCCATATAGAGACTAAAATAGTTCAAGAGGCACTAAGTAAAGAGGTGAAATATGAAGCTGAAAAACTCTATAATTTTGCCAAACAAAACGCTAAAAAAAGGTGTTGTTTTTTATTTGGCGGTGAGTGTACAGTAGATGTGAAAAGAGACGGTATTGGCGGAAGAAATCAACATTTGGCACTTGCATTTTTAAAGCATTGCAATAGTAAGTTAAAAGTTGTTTTTTTAAGTGCTGCGACAGATGGAGTTGATGGAAATAGCGATGCCACAGGAGCTGTAATAGAAACAGGTGAGAAAACAGATGTAGATTCTGCTATAATAGAGAGGTATTTAAACGATTTTAATTCAAATATCTATTTTTCCAAAAAAGATGGGCTTATCAAAACAACTCCTACGCACAATAATCTTTTGGATATAGTAATGATGATTTTATAATAAGGAAAGTTTAATGATAAAAAAATGTCTATTTCCAGCAGCCGGTTATGGTACTAGATTTTTACCTGCTACAAAAGCGATGCCAAAAGAGATGCTACCCATACTTACCAAGCCTTTGATACAGTACGGTGTCGAAGAGGCGATGGATGCTGGCTGTAATATCATGGCGATAATCACCGGGCGGGGGAAAAGAGCGATAACTGACCATTTTGATATATCATACGAGCTAGAACATCAAATAAAAAATACTAAAAAAGAGTCTCTTTTGGACGGCATAAGAGAGATAATAGACAAATGTACATTTACATACACGCGCCAAAATGAGATGAGAGGTCTAGGCGATGCTATATACAAAGGAAAAGCTTTAGTAGGAGAAAAATACCCCTTCGCCGTATTGCTAGCGGATGACCTTTGCATAAATGAAAATGGAGACGGAGTTCTTACCCAAATGGTAAAGCTTTATAAAAGGTACCAATGCTCAATCATAGCTACAATGGAAGTAGATCATCAAGATATTCATAAATACGGAATTATAGAGGGAGTAGAGTTGGAAAATGGCATCTATAGAGTTTCAAATATGATTGAAAAGCCAAAAAATAGTGAGACATCTAGCAACTTGGCTGTTATAGGGAGGTATATATTGACTCCGGATATATTTTCAAACATAAAAGATACCAAACCAGATACAAATAGAGAAGTTCAGCTAACAGATGCACTATGTCAAATGTCAAAAAAAACTAGAGTTATCGCCTATAAATTTCAAGGCAAAAGGTTTGATTGTGGTAGCATTGATGGTTTTGTAGAGGCAACAAACTACCTCTACAAAAAAGATATTATTTATTGACCTTACACACTATAATGAGCAAAGCTCGTTATAGTGTGTAAGGTCATATAGTCATCTAATTAGTTGAGTATCACCCATCATGGCCTTGTCATAAGGATTGCTTAGCCAATTTGCTACATCTTTTCCAAGGGCTCTTGCAATTCTTCCTAAGACCGAACAAGAACTCCTATATGCTCCAAAGTATCCTCCGCCAGAGAGTCTTGCTGCATCAAATGAGTAGTAAATCTTTTTTCCTTTGACTAACATGCCTGAAATAACGATAAATTTACGGTGACCCACAAAAGCATTGCCGGCACTAACTGCCTCTTCTATTTTTACTATCAACTCAAGGTCATTTCTGCCTATTCTGTCTTTAATCTCAACATCTACTCCGATAGCCTGTGAGTATTTCGCGATACTATCTGCCAATGCTTTAGGAACTGTACACTCCTCTTTTACATTTCGGGCTACTCTTGAATTAGGTGCATATTGAACCATAGGTCTTATATATATGGTTCTTCCTTCAAGATTTATAGCCTTGGCTTTTTTGTATGCTACCTTTTTATGTTTCATTTTCCTCTTTTTAGAGATGATTTTAGGCTCCGTATAGTCTGCATTATTCATGCCTATATTTGATAACTCATAATTTATATTTTTTTCAAGCAAAGAGACCCATTTGTTGTAGCTTGGATGTATAGAGTTATCGGCAGGATTATATTTTAAGTTTCTACTGTTTGCATATAGTATCTTATATCCATAAGGGTTATACTTGATATTGACAGCAACAAAATACTTGCCTCGCACCAATATATCTGCCTCAATCAATCCTCTTTTTACTTTTCTTGCTCTCCACCCTTTTCTATTTGCACCGGCTTTTATAGCTCTCTCTATCTTAGAAAGAGGTACACTTTTTTGAAAATAGCCAGAATCATTAAAAGTCTGTACACTACTGGTTTTAGCACACCCTATAAAGAAAACAGCCACCGCCAAAACCAAAAAACCAAATCTAAAGATTTTTTTCATAATCACTCTCCTATAAAATTTATATGAAAATTATATATGATACTGCGTTAATATCTTCTTATTTACTTGTTTGAAACTCAAATACTGCTCCTAGGCTCTTTGTTGGTTTGTTTGCTATAATATTTACATCCCAAATCATTCCACCGACTATACAAGAAGGTAGAGTTATATTGACTTCATAACTCCCTTTTCTTAGCTTTTTCAGAGACTTTTCAATCAAACCCATATTCATATTTGTAGCAAACACCTTTAGTTTAAGGCTATTTATATCTATATTTTGAGTCTCTACATGTAGCCTTATGGGCTTCATAAGAGGGATTGGTTTGGGTGTTATGTCAAGAGTTATGATACTGCCATCTTTTAGCTCTATACTGCAAGCCTCTTTATGCAAATCACAACTTTTATCTTGCTTGACAAAATTTGTATTTCCAACATACCACCTGTAAATATCACTAGAATCTATAGTAAAATATGCAATTATGAGCGATAAAGCTACAATTTCCAAGATAAGAAATTTTAAAAATTTTTTAGTTTTCATTCTAAGCAGTTTAACATTTGATAGTTAAATATCAATTAAATAGCTAACTAATAACACAAAAAAAGATCGTCTATACCCTAGAGAGTGTCGTTTCATTTCCTACTCTAGGATTTTTTGGAATCAAAAATGACAAAATAAGTGAACAGACTGCTATAAGTGTGCCTATGACGAAAACCAAAGCATTTGATTTAAGCCAAATGATACCTAAAATCACAGGTAAAAATACGGCTGCTATATGATTTATAGTAAAACTAATGGCACTTGCACTTGCCAAATCTTTTGGATCTGCTATCTTTTGAAAATAAGTTTTAAGGGCGATTGCCATAGAAAAAAGCAGATGATCAGATATATACAAAAGATATGCTACATGTACATCACTCACAAAAGCATACGATGTAAAGATGATAATCAAACCTATATACTCAATCCTAAGAGCCAATCTTTCGCCAAATCTTACTATGTATTTTCCTATTTTTGGTGCTAAATATATATTTAATATAGAGTTTACAAAGAGAAGAATAACCATACTTTCTATATGGACACCAAACTTTTCAACAAGTAAAAAGCTAGCAAAAACTATAAATATCTGTCGTCTAGCGCCTGCAAAAAAAGTTAGAACATAAAATAGCCAATACTCTTTTTTGAGTTTGAGTTTATTTTCTTGCGGTACATCATCTTTAAAGTGTTCAAAAAGAATCCATGATAAAACTCCCAAAACTACCGTAATGCCACCAAAAATCAAATATACACTTTTGTACTCAACACTATAAAATTTCATCATGAAAAATATCAATACAAAAACCAATAGTTTGGTAAAAGAGTTTGCTGCTGCGATTTTACCAAGTGTTACAGGGCTTGTCTTTTTGTCTAGCCATTGCAATGATAAAGATTGATTTATCGTAGCAAGATAGTGAAATCCAAGAGACATGATAAGAGTGGTTACATAGAGCCCTATCGTACTAGGGAATAGACCCGTAAAGGCAACTCCGATACCAAGGGCAATCATAGATATATATGCTAGTTTTTGCTGTGAAACAAAAAACAGAACAAATATCACACCAAAAGACAAAAATCCCGGTATCTCTCTAATACTTTGTAAAAATCCGATCTGACTTCCGTTAAATTTTGCGACTTCAACAACAAAATTATTCAAAAGGGACATCCAAGCTGAAAAAGAAAATATCATAGAGATTGATAGTATATACAAAAGAGCAACCCGAGATTTAAAGATATTTCTAAACATATGTTTCCTCTTTTCTTGTTTTAGGGATTATACAAGAAACTAACCACTAAAATCCTGAATATAAAGAGTTATTTGTTAGAGATACAAGCATAATTTTTTCTATAGGGCATATCTAAAAATCCTATAAATATTCACGGTAATTCAACTTTAATATTTCATCAAGGAGAGTTTGATTTTTTCCTACGGATCGCTTGCAAGATTATTAAAAATGCAAAACTCGCTTTGCTCAAACAGTTGCATTTTTGCCCTTGGCACATAATCTTGCAACCTAAAAATCAAAATCCTTTCTTCAATATTAAAGTTGAATTACCGTGATAAATATTTTAAACATAACCAATATAAAATTTTATCATAAATTGTACAGCTACTTTAAAGTTTTGGCTAGATAGAATACTAAATATCAAACAAATAAGGCTTTATAACTGATGGCAACAATCACG
>JALUMZ010000272.1 GCA_027055635.1 Campylobacteraceae bacterium | reverse complement strand
GCTCTTTATGGGCAGAGGAGAAATAAAATGAAAATAAAACCATACAGTCAAAATGCATATACACCAGTACCATCATCATTCACAAAATTTAGAAGAAATTGTGTGATATGGCAATTTTTTAGATTTATAGTTATTAATATTAAAATGACGGTATTAATACTCAAATCTCACCATTAAATTTATTTTATAGAAAACTTTGCTATAATAATAATCATTATTAACTGCAATTATTACTGCAAACAGTTATAGTAATCGTGGTTAATATTATAAGTGCCGAATCATAATAAACAATATATTTTATGTGTTATTTATTATGATTCGGCACTTAAATAAAAATTATGGAGAAAGTTTATGAAGTTAATTTTATGGTTAATCTTCCTAACTATACCTATTTTTGTTCAGGCACAGGTATATTCCAACCTAGATTTGAGCAGAGCTATAGAGATACTAAAGAGAGACTCTTTAGAGATAAATATAGCAAAGTTTGATGAGAATATAAGAGCGTTTGAGCATAAAATAGCGAAAGGTTACAACTACGGTAAATTAGATCTAACTCAATTGGCTATGCGCTCAAACGATGCAGGAAATGTATTTGGTTTTAAGCTTCAAAGCAGAGAAGCGACATTTAGAGATTTTGGATTTTCAGATTTTTTAGGTGGCGTTGGTCAGGCTTTAGCGCTTTCTAGTGGAAATTTTGGTACATTTTCAAATATAATGTCCAACCCGGCTACAGCAAATCAACTATTGGACACATCACCTAGTGATTTAAATTATCCAGGGTCAAGAAACCATTTTCAAACAAAATTACAATATGAAGTCCCTCTTTATACAGGTGGAAAATTAGAGCAATATAGTGCTATTACTATGGCTTTGACAAAACTTAGTAAGCTTGATACTAAGAAAATAGCAAGTGAAAAAATATATCAACTAAAAAAAAGTTATTACAATATCTATCTTCTTGATTCCTATCTTAAAAACTTAAATATTATAGAAAAAAATATGATAAAACTTGAAGATATGGCACGAGCAATGATAAGTGAAGGATATGCCAAAAAAGTAGATCTTCTAGAAGTGCAATCAAAAAAAGCTAATGTAGTTAGAATGATAAATACTGCAAGAGCAAATAAAAAATTAGTTTTACATTTTATATCTTTTCTTTTGAATTCAAAAGTTGAGTCAGTTAGTGGTACCTACAAAAAGGTTATGCCTAAAACTCTTGATATAAAAGAGATATTAAATAGAAATATAGATATACAAAAGGCAAAACAGGGTCTTAAAATAACAGATATGAATATTAAACTTCAAGAGTCTGCAAATTTACCTGAAGTAGGAGCATTTGCTCAGTATTCCAGTGCAGATAACAATTTTTTAAATGATTTTACTCAACACGATGCTTATACTGTTGGCTTTCAATTTAAGATAAATCTCTTTAATGGAGGGATAGATAAAAATAATATCCAAAAAGCAAGAGTAGAAAATTTAAAAGTTAAAGCTCAGGTAGAGTTGGCAAAAAAAGGTATAGCCTTAAAAGTTGCAAAAATTAAGACTGAGATAGAGAGTATGGATTTTGATATAGATAGTTTAAATAAAGAGATAGAGT
>JALUMZ010000271.1 GCA_027055635.1 Campylobacteraceae bacterium | reverse complement strand
AGTGGAGGTCCGACAACAGGAGAGACCAAATTTTATGCAGATACTATTTTTGATCTTATGACAAGATTTAAGGATCCAAAAGGCAGAGGCAAGATACTGATTATTGGTGGGGCAATTGCAAACTTTACAGATGTTGCCAAGACATTCACAGGTATCATTCAGTCTTTGGAAGAGTATGCTGACAAACTCAAAAATGTTGGTGTTAAGATTTATGTTCGTCGTGGTGGACCAAACTATGAAAAAGGTCTAAAAGATATAAAAGAGGCTGCTGATAGATTGGGGCTTTATATGGAAGTTTATGGACCAGAAACCCATGTAACAGATATAGTAAGAATGTCTTTAGAGAATGGAGAGTGAGATGAGTAAGTTATTTACAAAAGATACACAGGCGATATTTTGGAACAACAATAGAAGTGCAATTCAAAGAATGTTGGATTATGATTTTACAATAGACAGAGAGACTCCATCTATTGCTGCAATTGTGGCACCAACTAGCAGTGCAAAATTTGATAAATTTTTCTGGGGTGGTGAAGAGATTATGATACCTCTTTATAGAAGTACCCCCGAAGCAGTAGCAGAGCATAAAAATGCAGATGTTTTGCTAAACTTCGGATCATTTAGAACAGCTTATGATGTTGTTATGGAAGCCATAGAGTTAGATGGTCAGTTCAAAACTATCATGGTAACAGCAGAGGGCATCCCTGAGAGACGCGCTAGAACTATGAACCAAGCCGCAAGAGATAAAGGTGTAACTGTTATAGGACCGGCAACGGTCGGTGCTATTGCTCCGGGAGCCTTTAAGATAGCAAATATCGGCGGAACTATAGAAAATATAGTAAAATCAAAACTAAATAGATGTGGAAGTTGTGGACTTGTGACAAGAAGCGGTGGGCTTTTTAACGAGATGTCCAATATCATCGCTCTAAATGCAGATGGTATAGCCGAGGGTGTTGCCATAGGTGGAGATAGATTTGTAGGCTCGGTCTTTATAGACAATCTTTTACGAATGGAGAGTAATCCAGATGTAAAATATATGATTTTGCTTGGTGAAGTTGGTGGAACTGAAGAGTATAAAGTGATCGAAGCCGTCAAGAGTGGGAAGATTAAAAAACCTATCATATCTTGGTGTATAGGGACGATCGCCAAGCACTTTGAAAGTGGAGTTCAGTTTGGTCACGCAGGTGCTAGTGCAAATGCTGATCGAGAAACAGCAGAAGCTAAAAACAAGGCTATGAGAGAGGCTGGATTTTATGTGCCGGATTCATTTAATGATATACCGGCAACTATTCATAAGGTATATGAGGAGTTAAGAGCCAATGGTACTATAGAAGAGATTACAGAGCCAGAGGTAAAAACTATACCAAAAAATAGAAAGGCTAGAAATTTTATCTGTACTATTAGTGATGACAGAGGTGAGGAAGCGACATATTGTGGCATACCAATATCTAAAGTAGCAACTCCAGATACAGGTTTTTCACTAGGCGATGTCATGAGTCTTCTTTGGTTTAAGCAAAGATATCCAAAGTGGGCAGTCGAGTTTATAGAGACTGTTTTAAAGACAGTAGCTGACCATGGACCGGCAGTGAGTGGAGCACATAATGCAAAAGTGACAGCAAGAGCAGGAAAAGATGTCGTTAGTTCTCTCATAGCAGGACTTTTAACGATAGGACCTAGATTTGGTGGTGCGATAGATGGAGCAGCAAAATACTTTAAGTATGGATATGACAATAATCTCTCACCAAAAGAATTTTTAGCTTATATGAAGAAGCAAGGTGTTCCAATTCCAGGTATTGGACACAGGATTAAATCTGTCAGAAATCCAGATTTAAGAGTTTCGGGTCTCAAAAAATATGCTGATGAGTATTTTCCATCTCATCCGGTTCTAAATTATGCTTTAGAAATAGAAAAGATGACAACAGGCAAAAAAGATAATCTTATCTTAAATGTTGATGGAACTATCGGAGTTTTGATGGTTGATATGTGGAAAGAGTTAGGTTATGATGATGATGAGATCGGAACATTTATCGATGCAGGAGCACTTAATGCCTTCTTTATACTAGGAAGATGTATAGGATTTATAGGACATATTTTAGATGAAAAAAGATTAAATATGCCTATGTACAGACATCCATGGGACGATATACTCTACGATATAGAAACCGCAGAAATATAAAAAAACAAAAATAGGCTAGTAGAATCTAGCCTATTTTTCAACCTAAAAATCAAAATCTTTCTTCGATATCAGTTTTAATTTACCCCGATTTTTCCACTCTGTTAGCAGTTTGTAACTCTTAAATGCTATAATAAGAAAATTAAATATATGAAAAGTAATTTCTTGGCGACAGCCAAAGTAATAGTAACGAGAAATCTGCCCATAAATTTTTTCTAAAAGGGCACAAAATCTTAAAATGCCATTTATGGGCAGGGGGACAATAAAATGAAACAATACAGAGCGACAGCTCGTGCTTTAGTACATAAAAATAGTAATTTCTTGGCGACAGCCAAAGCTTTAGTCGCGAGGAATTTGTCAGGAGCTTTGCTCCTAACAAAGGGGACAATAAAATGAAAAAAACAAAAATCTTAGCAACGGTTGGTCCGGCAAGTGACAGTGTTGAAGTTTTAGAAGGCTTGATAAAAGCAGGAGTAGATGTTTTTAGACTCAATTTCAGCCATGGTACTCACGAATATCATAAAAGTATTTTAAAAAATATAAAAATTGCAGAAGAGAAGACAAAAAAGAGAGTAGGGATTCTTCAAGATATTTGTGGTCCCAAGATAAGGATTGGAAAACTCAGTGATGATTTCAGACTCAAAAAAGGTGATAAGTTAATCTTCTCTCGCGAAACAATTATAGGCAAGCAAGTAGATGATCATATATATAGACTCAGTATAAATCAGCCTGATATCTTAGATATGCTTAAAATCGATGAATATATATATCTTTATGACGGAATCATAAAAGCAAAAGTTTCAAAGATAGGCAAAGAGATAGAAACCATAGTTGAAAATAGTGGTAAGCTCTCATCTAACAAGGGGGTAAATTTCCCAAATACCGTTATAAATATCGATGTTATAACCAAAAAAGATGAAGAGGATCTGTTGTGGGGAGCAAAAAATGAGGTAGATTTTGTAGCGGTATCTTTTGTGCAAAATGCCAATGATATTTTACATGTAAAAAAATTACTCAAAGATTATAACTCTACTTCAAAAGTGATAGCAAAAATTGAAAAATTTGATGCGGTTGAAAATATAGATGAAATTTTGAAAGTAAGTGACGGACTTATGGTAGCCCGTGGAGATTTAGGTATAGAAGTTCCATATTATAAAGTTCCAAGTATCCAAAAAAGGATAATATCAAAGGCAAATGCTGCTTCAAAGCCCGTTATCACCGCTACTCAAATGCTTCTATCTATGGCTCAAAATGAGATGGCGACAAGAGCTGAGATAAGTGATGTTGCAAATGCAGTTTTAGATGGAACAGATGCCGTGATGCTTAGCGAAGAGAGTGCTATAGGCAAAAATCCTGTAAATGTAGTGCAAGTAATGGCAAATACGATAAGAGAGACAGAAGAGGTCTATCCTTACAATAAATTTGATACTTATGAATTTTTGGATGAGACGGATATCATCTCATCTTCGACGGCAAAATTGGCAAATCAGTTAAATGTTGATGCACTTATATCTATCACGAGCTCTGGTAAATCAGCAGTCAAGCTAGCAAGATATCGAATCAAAAATGATATATTTGCAGTAACACACGATGAAAAAACAGCAAGATCCTTGAGTATAGTCTGGGGATTAAAACCTCTGATGTACATCAAAAACCAAAATCCTAGTTTTATGCTTGCAAATATGCTAAAAGAAGCGATAGCAGAAGGGGTAGTGGATAAAGACGGTACCTATCTTGTAACGGCAGGCTTTCCAACCGGAAGTGAGGGTAGTACGAATTTTATAAGAATACTCAAAAAAGAGCAGATAGAGTATTATGGGCACCTCTAACAACCCTATACACTGATAGCTTTATGAGGTTTTTTGCAGACAAGGCAGACTTTTGCAGGACTAGCCTTAGCTAATTCAAAAAAGTCTAACGAAGTATGCAAGAAACCTCATAAAGCCCAAAGGGAAGCCTATTATAGGGCAATCTTCTACAAGATAAATTTTTAAATTAGCTTTGGCTAGTTCTTCAAATTTCTCTTGTAAAATCTCACCCTATAATAGGCTTCTATCAGTGTATAGGGTTATTAGAGGTGCCCATATATAGATTTTGCAATTTAAAGGAGAGAGATGAATTTTATAATATTTTTGCTTGTAGTGTTTGCTTTTTATATGCTTACAAAAAACTATAAAAGTGACGGCTACAATATAAAGATAGACACAAAACAGAGATTTAACGGCAATCTAGAAGATCACGAAGCAGGTTTGCTTATATCTTTGATGGCAAAAGTCGCAAAGGCTGATGGACATGTGAGCGAACTTGAAGCAGAGTTGCTTAGTAATACTCTAACCCAGTTATCTAGCGTTTTTCAAAATCAAAAAGAGGTCAGAGAGAGATTAAAAGCGATATATAAAAAAGAGTTGAGCGGTTTTGAAGATACGATTATTTTGGCTCAAAAATATCTAAAACTTACCAGCAGAGACTATCGCAAAAGATTGGCTACTGTTGAGTATCTTTTAAATCTCGCATTTATAGACAACGAGTTTACAAATGAAGAGTATATGGTATGCGAGGATATCTCAAATGCCTTAGAGATTAAAAAGAGTGATTTTGAAGCTTTAGTCGCTAGATTTAAAAATTTTTATGCAAATAAATATAACAATCAGGTAAATACACTCGAAAATGCCTATAAGATTTTAGGAGCAAGCAAAAGTGATGATATAGCTACTATAAAAACTAAATATAAGAAGCTAGTGAGACAAAATCATCCTGATTTGCTTATGGGAAAAGGTGCCGAGCAATCCATTATAGATAAGGCTACGGTAAAACTCCAAGAGATAAATGAAGCTTATGAGATCATAAAAAAGAGCAGGGCTTGAAAAAACTTTTTCTTCTGTTCGTATTGCCACTTTTTTTATACGCAACGACACTTAAGAACGGTGAAGTAGAGCTTATAAAATTAGATAAGAGAAGTAAGGTAGTTTTTAACGGTAAAAATATACCAGTTTTAAAAAATCCGCTAAACAAAGATAAGTATTATGCCTTGCTACCTATAAAATACAGACAAAAAGCAGGAGATTACAAACTCCTGATCGACGGTAAAAAAACAACTCTACATGTAGAGCATAAAAATTATAAAAAAGAGTATATAAAAGTAGCAAAATCAAAAGTAAAACCAGACAAAAAAGTATTAAAAACCATACGAAAAGAGTACAAAGATGCCATGAAGATTTATGGTACTTTTACACAAAAGAGGTATTGGGATAAGCCTTTTATTATACCGTTAAAGTCTAAAATAACAAGTGATTACGGCAATGCAAGGATGTTTAACGCTACTCTGAGAAGTTTTCACAGCGGGACTGATTTTCGGGCAAAAATGAGAACGCCTATCAGGGCAAGCAATGACGGAGTGGTAGTAATCGCAAGTAAAAGATATTTTGCCGGTGGTTCAGTCGTCATAGACCATGGACAAGGAGTTTATAGTTGTTATTTTCATCTAAGTAAAATTTTGGTCAAAGTTGGACAAAAAGTAAAGCAGAGACAACTTATAGGACTTAGTGGAAAAAGCGGAAGGGTAAACGGACCCCATCTGCATTTTGGTATAAGAGTCTATGCCTATGCTCTTAATCCTTTGCAATTTATAACTCAAATCAATCAACTTTTTAAAGGAGATCAATGAAGATATTGTATATGCTTTTTTTGGTGACATTTTCACTCTTTGGTGCAACTTGTGCTGATCAATACAACAATCAAAGCTATGCCACCGCATCAGATAATTTTGGTGATATAGTTGGAGATAATTTTCAAAAATATTTTGAAAAAAGTATCAAAAAATTTAAAGATTTTGAAAAAAAAGATTTGCAAGGTGAAGTCTATTATCTCAAAAAAGGATCTTATGTAAAACATGGTGATAGTTATTATCCGTTAAAAGATGGTGTATGGAAACTTCATGCCGACAAAACAGGAAAAATAGATGAGCTCAATTTAGCACAAGATACACTATATCAAGACCCGGCAGAGGAGATAGCAAACAATCTCAATAGTGATATGGATAACTTATGGGCAAAATGGGATGGAGATGCTTATGGGCACTATATGATTCCCGAATATGTTCAGATAAATTATAGAGATTTTTATATATCACTAAAAGCTTTTATTTATGGAAGCGAGGGTGATTCGACAGGCTTAAAAAAAGCAATGATAGACTTTTACATCATCAATAACACGGATGAGGTGAATAGCTATATAAAGTGTAAAAAACAGTAAAACTTAGGAGTTTAGATGGAGTATAGAATTTTAGGACTTATAGCAGCAGCGATTGTAATAGTGATTTTCTTTATGAGAGCACTCACAAAAGAGAAAAAAAGTTGAGGGACTGTAATAAATTCTCTTATAATACAAAACCAATAAAACTTAAAGAGTTCATTTAGTATGTCGTCAAAATTCCGAATCTATTATTTTCCCGACTTCGTCAAAAAGCACTACAAAATTAAATAAAAAGATATAAAAGTGCCTAAAATAGGTACAATTAAATTTCAACTTGCTCTGTAGTGCCCTGTTTACTATTTATTATTATATTAT
>JALUMZ010000270.1 GCA_027055635.1 Campylobacteraceae bacterium | reverse complement strand
TTCATGATTTCATAATTTTCATCGAGAATATAGACTTTTCTATTTCTAAGGAGTTGATTATTTTTAAGAAGCAGGACATCTATTTGTGAGTTATTGTTTAATTGCTTGGCAAAACTTGCTAAAAACGAGCTTTGCATATGTTGTGCTACCAAGATTGTAGCATCAAAATCTTTTTGAATTGATTTTATAATTTTTTGAATATGACCTGGCCCGCCCGTAGAAGAACCAATGAGAATAAGTTTTTTTATTTTCAAATTATCTCTTTAGTGATTTTTTGATATTATACTATAAAAATAAAAAGCTTTAGTATTTGCTACTTTAGTTGGAATTTATTTCCAACGCTAAAAGTAGATAAAAAAGTTCTAGGCGATAGCCTAAGCTTCAGTAGAGTGTGAATTGGCTAGGAATTCACTTCCTAGCCAAGATGACAATAGATAAGAAATTCTAGGCAAAGCCTAAGCTTTAGTATTTGCTACTTTAGTTGGAATTTATTTCCAACGCTAAAAGTAGATAAAAATGAAAAAGGAATATTTGTGATAAAAAATATAAAAGAGTATGACTTTGCTCCACTCCCGGCTGGAGTTGGGGGAAGTATGAGTATTTTAATAGGTGATGATAAGGCTCCAAACTTTATGATGAGAAAATTTATACTTAGGAGTGGAGGATCCATGCCTCTTCATACAAATAGTGTAGAGCATGAACAGTATGTGCTTAGTGGTAGTGCAAAAGTTGTTATTGGTGATGAGGTAAAAATAGTCAATAAAGATGATATTTTATTTATTCCTGCTGGTGTTGCCCACTCTTATGATGTTGTTGGTGATGAGAGTTATGAGTTTTTGTGCTTAGTTCCAAATAAAGAGGATGAGATAAAGATTCTTTGATGAAAGAGAGTATCTTGATAACAGGGTGCTCTAGTGGCATAGGTTACTTTTGCGCCAAAGAGTTGCACAAGATGGGTTATAATGTTTACTCTACAGCTAGAAGAGATGAAGATGTGCAGAGATTAAAAAAAGAGGGCTTGCGTTCATTTAAGCTTGATGTAACGAAGCAAGAAGATATAGAAAATGCGGTAAATTTTATAGCAAGTGATAATGGCGGAAAATTAGATATACTATTTAATAACGCAGGCTTTGGGCAGCCGGGGGCTTTAGAGGATTTGAGTAAAGATGCTCTAAGGGAACAATTTGAAACGAATGTTTTTGGAAACTTTGCATTAACAAAAGCTGTTTTAAAACTACTTAGAAACTCTAGCAATGCCAAAATCGTACAAAATAGCTCAGTTTTAGGATTTGTATCTATGCCTTATAGGGGAGCTTATAATGCTAGTAAATATGCACTTGAAGGGCTTAGTGATACTCTTAGGCTTGAGTTGGAGCCATTTAGTATCGATGTTGTTTTGATAGAGCCTGGTCCAATAAGAAGTGACTTTAGAAAAAATGCTTATATTAAATTCAAAAAATACATAACAGTTAAGGGAAGTTTTTACGAGAACAGCTATGCACAATCAATAGCAAGATTTCAATCAACAAAAGATGATCCATTTACTTTAGGCAGTGATGCTGTTTGTAGGGTTTTGTTAAAAATTATAAATAGTAAAAATCCAAAAGCTAGATACAGAGTTACATTTCCAACTACTCTTTTTTGGTTTTTAAAGAGAGTTTTGAGCACAAAAATGCTAGATAGGATTTTAAGAAATGCTTGAGGGCGTAGAGACTCCATGTTATGTCTGCTATGAAGAGTTGCTAGAAAAAAATCTAAAAATTCTCTCAGCGGTAAAGCAAAGAAGTGGTGCTAAGATACTTTTGGCACTTAAAGGGTTTGCTTTCTGGCATCTTGAGCCTCTTGTTTCAAAATATCTTGATGGTTGTTGTGCTAGCGGTCTTTGGGAGGCAAAGCTGGCAAAAGAGAAATTTAAAGGTGAGATACATACATATTCACCTGCTTTCAAAGAGGATGATATAGATGAAATCTTGGATTTGAGCCAACATATAGTTTTTAACTCTTTTTCTCAATGGAGCAGGTATAAATCTAAAGCGATTAGCAGCAGGGTATCTTGTGGTATCCGGATAAATCCTCAAGTCTCCTGTGCTCCTGTTGAACTATATAATCCTTGTGGAGTATATAGTCGTTTTGGTGTTACCAAAGATGAGTTCAATGATACATTGCTTGATGGAATTGATGGTTTGCATTTTCATGCTCTTTGTGAACAAGGAGCAGACGAGCTTGAAAAGGTATTGAGTGTTGTTGAGGATAAGTTTGGCAAATACATACCCAACATGAAGTGGGTAAATTTTGGAGGAGGGCACCATATCACCAAAGATGGTTATGATATAGACAAATTAGTGCAACTAATAGTTGATTTTAGAAAAAGGTATGGCGTGGAAGTCTATCTTGAGCCGGGAGAAGCTGTTGGTTGGAGATGCGGGGTTTTAGTATCATCTGTTCTCGATATAATTCATAATGAGATGGATATAGCTATACTTGATACCTCCGCTGAAGCACATATGCCTGATACTCTAGCTATGCCGTATCGTGCACAGGTAAGAGATGCATCAGAGGCAAATATAAAACCATATACATATAGATTAAGCTCAAACAGCTGTCTCTCAGGTGATATCATGGGAGATTACTCTTTTGATAAACCGCTTAAAGTGGGAGATAGTATCATATTTGAAGATCAAATTCACTATACTATTGTAAAAAATACAACATTTAATGGCATAAAACTACCATCTTTAGCAATGAAGAAGAAAGATGGTAGTTTTAAATTAGTAAAAAAATTTTCTTATGAGACATATAGAGATAGAAATTAGTCTTTTAACCCCTCAATCCAACTTTCTAGCTCTTTTTGAAGTCCCTCTTTTGGAGCTTCTAAAAAATTAATCTCAAACTGATCGGTAAATTCACATATCCCTATAGATCTTGGTCTGACGGCCAAAATTTTTGCCGTGGGTATCTCTTTTCCAAAGCAAAATATTATATTTTTAGCATCAACCATATCTTCCATTATTTTGTGTTCACTAAGGGACTTTGTGTGTGAAAAGTGATCAAAAACAGTTATGTATGATGCTATAGGGTGTTGTTTGATTTTTTCCTTTATATACTTAATAATTTCATCTGCATTTTTAAACCTAGTTTTACTTTTTAAAATTTGCATAGTATAAACTGGGTATTTATCTTTAAATATTATCTTTTTCATTTTTTATCTACCTAGAAATCATATCTCAAAGTAATTTCTGCTGATGATTCAGAATGCTTTACAGTCAAAGGTCCTATCGTTGTATTTACAGTCATTGTATTGCTTGGTGAATATACAAAGCTAAAGTCCAAAGATATATTTTTATTTAAATTTGTCCCTGCACCAGTGGTAAAGTGGTCTTCGCTGGTTGCCGGAAACATAAGGTAGTTAAACATATTTAAAGATTGGCCTTGTGGTGTAGCTCCCGGATATGTCGTGATAGGATTTGTTGCATGATTGTATCCAAGACTATACCATGTTCCATCATTTTCATATTTCACACCAAGTGAGTAAATATTTTGATCCTTCCAGCCAAAATCTTTGTATCCGTCTGCACTGCCCCATTTCACTTTTTTATAGTCGAATGAGAAGTTAAGATTATCGAAATTATAGGATAACCCGAGCCCATATTCTGCTGGCTGAGCCAAATCATCTGCAAATACCGCAGGAAAAATTCCCATAGCTACAAAAGGAGCAGATGCCGTACTTAATGTATTTTTGTAAGACATGCTTATTTTTGATTTATAAACAAGACCAATTGTAAAATCATTGTTGACATCATAACTAAAACCAAGTGCAAAACCAACGCCAAAGTGGTCGCTAGAGCCTGAACCTACTTGGTTTATTCCTCCCATGCCATGCATATTGTATGCTATGTCAAGTGAGCCATACTGGATAACAGGAGCAAAGCCTGCTGAGATACCATCTGTATGGTATGCAAGTGTAGGAGCAAATTTCATCAGCATTAGATTTGTTCTTGCATCCATCAATGTCGGAGTTCCTCTATAATCCACACCCATGCCAGCTGCTCCAAACATGCCAAGACCAAAAGCCCAGTTTTCATTTATCTTAATAGAAGAAAAAACTTCTGGCATGATACTCATATCGGCATCACTATCTGTTCCATTTGCTTGGACACTAGGCATAAAAAGAGTCGCTCCAAAGTCCATCTGTGTATTTTTGCTTTTTGCAATCATGGCAGGGTTTACCAAAACATTTTCTGCACCAAAAAAAGTGGCAATTCCAACTCCGCCCATGGCCCTTGATTTTGCGCCAAGACCTATCAAGTTATCTCCGTTTGTAGCAAGTAGTACAGATGCACTAAGTGCCACTAAAACTAACTTTTTCATTAATTACCTCCAAAAAATTTAGGAATTGTACAATAAAAGATAAGAAAAACAAAATACTTTTTTCGTCAATTTCGTCAATTTTTTGAAGATTTTAAATAATAAACTAATTGTTTTATTTAATATTATCTGTCTATTTTTGTTTCTAATTGCGAGATGTTAATACTTTGCGAGGATATATTATAAATAAGCAGGTATTATAAGAGTTATATGTCTGTTTTATACCAAGTAGTTCTATAAATTTATAGAACTACTTCAAATGTGCGTTTTAAGGTTAAGAATTTTTCTTGCTATATCACTAGCTTGTGTGATTTCTGTCACGAGTGCTACTCTTTTTGCTCCAGCCTTTATGACTTGGTCTATATTGTGCTCTTTTATGCCTCCGATTGCCACAAAAGGTATAGAGATATTTTGGGCTACAAACAAAAGATACTCTACCCCAACAGTTTCATAATCCTTCGTTTTTGTGTCAAACACGGGTCCCACCCCAATATAATCAGCCCCAAGTCTCAAAGCTTCTCTTGCTTGTTGTTCACTATGTGTTGAAAGTCCTATGATTTTGTCATCTCCTATAAGCTTTCGCACCTCCAAGAGTGGCCAATCATCTTGTCCTATGTGAACACCATCTGCTTCAACCATCAGCGCTAGCTCTACATGGTCATTTATGATAAATACTACTCCGGCCTCTTTTGTCATCTCTCTTAAAATTTTTGCCTCTTCAAACATCTCTTTGAAACTTTTATCTTTTTCTCTGTATTGGATGATTTTTATGCCGCCTTTTATCATCTCGCGCACAACTTCTATATTGCTTCTTCCGTTTGAAAATCTCTCAAAAGTTATACCATAGATTCCATCTGGAACTCTTTTTTTGCTACTTTTTACTAAAACTTCTTTTTCCAGATAGTAAAGTTCGTAGCGAATAGCTTCATACTCTTTGCCGATATCATACATATCAGCCGTCGTCTTTCCTATTTCCTCTATCACTCGCACAGCTTCCAAAGCTCTTTTGAAGTTTGCTGTGATGATTTGGGATAGATTCTCCTTTTTGTCTATCTTGCTTTGGTTTGTGATTTTTTTGCCGATGTCATGATTTGCGTCTCTGTGTTTTAGTAGATGGTGGTCTATATCTTTGAGGTTTTTTCTTATTTTGTGTCTGATATTTCGCAGTTTTTTAGTGAGCAGTTCATCTTCATAATGAAATCTGCAAATATCTTCAACCACTCGAATCCCCTCAGCTGCTCGGTTGACATTTGCATCTAGTATCCTATAAGTTTTTATCATATGCTCTCCCAATTTTTATATACAGGCTCATAGCCTAACTCTTGAATCCTTTGTATCACCTCTTGGGTGCTTCTGTCATCCGAAATCTCAAATTGAGGCTCTGTCTTGGCTTTAGTATATCCACCAACCTCAGTCTTTGAGCCTGCTGAAAATTTTGTAGCACAAATGCCTAAAAGATTCTCTCTAAAACTCGCCTCTTCTCTAGTAGAGATATTTATCTCAACTCTTGGCAAGAAGAGTCTATATGCACACATAATCTGCACAAATGTTACATCATCAACTATTTTATTTGGCTTAAAATGACCCTCGGCGTCATTGATCCTTGGAATTGAGAGACCAAATTCACACTCAAGGTATTTATCACTCAAATACGAAGCATGAAGCCCACTAAAAAAAGCTTCACTTACTATCTCCCCCAAGCCAAAAAGAGAGCCGATATTTATAGATCTCATACCAGCTTTTGCACCTCTTTGCGGGGTTTGCAGTCTATACTCATAGTTGGTTTTTTCTCCACTTGTGTGCACTTTTTTATATATATCTCTATCATAAACTTCTTGATAAACTGTCAATCCATCAACTCCAGCCAAGTGTAGTTTAGCATACTCCTCTTCGCTCATGGGAAAAACTTCGATGGAGACAAAACTAAAGTATTTTTTGAGGATTTTTGTGACATCTATAAGGTATGAAATGGGGGTGATTTTCTTTGATTCGCCTGTTAGAAAGAGTATGTTTTTTATGCCACTCTTTGCTATCTCTTTTGCTTCGATTTCAACTTCGCTAAGAGATAGTTTTTTTCTTTGGATTCTATTCTTTTTGCTAAAACCACAGTATGAACAGTCGCTGTTACAGTAGTTTGAGACATATATCGGAAGATATAGATTTATGGTATAGCCAAAGTTTGCTACTGTTATCTCGTGAGCTCTTCTTGCCATCTCTTCTAAGTGATTTTTTGCTTTTGGAGAGAGTAGAGTTAAGAAATCAAACTTATTTAATTTTTTTTTATTTATAGCTTTTTTTATCATCTCATCACTTACACTCTCTAAGTAATTTTCAAAATCAAAATCCTTATACTCTTGCAAAACATCTAAAAAACTCATAAATTCAAAAATCCAGTAAGAGGAGAGGAGGCATTTGCATATCTACTCTCCTCTTGTAGTTTTAGCAGATGTGCCGCTCTTCCTGCTTTTATCGCCAAAGAGAAAGCCTCTGCCATCTTGGCTGGGTTTGAAGCAGTAGCTATGGCTGTATTTATAAGAACTCCATCGGCTCCCATCTCCATGGCTTCACACGCATGCGAAGGGCGTCCTATACCTGCATCAACGATGACAGGCAGATTGCTGTTTTCTATCACCATTTCGAGCAAACTCTTGGTTTGAAGTCCTGCATTTGAGCCAATCGGGGAACCAAGAGGCATCACAGCACTAGCTCCTGCATCTTCGAGTTTTTTACAAATAATGATATCTGGCATGATGTATGGTAAAACCACAAAACCCTCTTTTGCTAAAATTTTTGTGGCTTTTAGTGTCTCTTCATTGTCTGGCATGAGGTATTTTGCATCGCAAATCACCTCAATTTTGACAAAATTTCCACACCCTGCCTCTTTGGCGATTCTTGCGATTCTAACAGCTTCTTTAGCATCTCTTGCACCCGAAGTATTTGGCAAAAGAGTTATATGCTTTGGTATATAATTTAGTATATTATCAGTTGGGTTTTCAAGATTTACTCTCCTAAGTGCAACTGTGATTATCTGTGAGCCACTCTTTTCTAGCACCTCTTTTATCTCGTTTTTGTCTCTAAATTTTCCTGTGCCACTTAAGAGTCTGCTTGAAAACTCTGTCTCTCCAAGCTTTAACATATCCATCTATCCGCCTCCCATGAAGGTTATAATCTCTATGCTGTCACCACTTTGAAGTACAGTATCTTCATATCTATCTTTTTTGATGATATTTAAGTTTATCTCCACAACTATGCCATCTTTTTTCAAATCGAGAAATTTTAATAAATCTGATACAGATGAGCCTTCTCTTATCCATTTCTCCTTATTATTTAGTTTTACGGATATCATGGCTAATCTTCATGGAACAAAATTTTGGTCCGCACATTGAGCAAAATTGAGCTATCTTGGCACCCTCTGCGGGCAACTCTTCATCATGGAACTCCAAAGCCCTGTCTGGGTCAAACCCTATATTGAACTGGTCAAACCATCTAAACTCAAATCTGGCTTTACTCATGGCATTGTCCCGTATCTGAGCACCTGCAAATCCCTTGGCAAGATCGGCCGCATGGGCAGCGATCTTATAAGTGATAATTCCCTCTTTGACATCATCTTTATCCGGCAATCCCAAATGCTCTTTTGGTGTCACATAACAGAGCATTGCAGTTCCGTACCAGCCTATATTTGCAGCTCCTAAGGCTGAAGTTATATGGTCATACCCAGGGGCGATATCAGTAGTCAATGGTCCTAGCGTATAAAAAGGGGCTTCATGACAATCTTCTAGCTCTTTAGTCATATTCTCTTTTATCATATGAAGCGGTACATGTCCTGGACCCTCTATCATCACTTGAACATCATGTTTCCAAGCTATTTTGGTTAACTCGCCCAAAGTTTCAAGTTCAGCAAACTGCGCTTCATCATTTGCATCATATAAAGAGCCTGGCCTCAAACCATCACCTAGTGAAAATGCCACATCATAAGCCTTCATAATGCGACAAATATCTTCAAAATGCTCATATAAAAAGCTCTCTCTATGGTGATGCAAACACCACTTTGCCATGATAGAGCCTCCTCTTGAGACGATTCCAGTGAGTCTTTTTGAAGCAAGTGGTATGTAGTGTAGCCTGACACCTGCGTGAATAGTAAAATAGTCAACCCCTTGTTCGGCTTGTTCTATCAGAGTATCTCTATATATCTCCCAAGTCAAATCCTCAGCCACTCCATCTACCTTTTCTAATGCTTGGTAGATTGGTACTGTGCCGATAGGAACAGCGGAATTTCTGATGATCCACTCTCTTGTTTCATGGATATTTTTGCCAGTAGAGAGATCCATGACAGTATCTGCACCCCATCTTGTAGCCCAAATCATCTTTTCGATCTCCTCCTCGATAGATGATGAAGTTGCAGAGTTTCCTATATTTGCATTTACCTTGACCATAAAGTTTCGACCTATTATCATGGGTTCAATCTCTGGGTGATTTACATTTGCGGGAATCACAGCTCTGCCCGATGCTATCTCATCTCTTACAAACTCTGGAGTATAAAAACTTGGCATTTTAGCTCCAAAGCTCATGCCAAGATGCTGTCTAGCGAGTAGTCCGTTTTTTCTCATTTCCTCTATCTTGCAATTTTCTCTTATCGCTACAAACTCCATCTCTGGGGTTATGATTCCCTTTTTTGCGTAGTGCATTTGGGTTATATTTTTACCCTTCACTGCTCTTCTTGGTTTTGGGATATTTGGAAAACGAAGTATATCTAGCTCATCTTTTATGTATCTGTCATGAGAGTATTTGGAGCTAAAACTATCAAGCTTTTCAGTGTCATTTCTCTCTTCTATCCAATTTGCTCTTAAAGTTTTTAGCCCTTTATGCAAATCTATCTTTGCAAATGGGTCTGTATATGGACCAGTTGTGTCATAAACAAAAAGTGGAGGATTTTGCTCAAGTGAGCCGTCACTTTTAACTGTTGGACTAAGAGTTATCTCTCGCACAGGTACTTGTATGTCGTCTCGACTGCCTTGTTCAAAAATCTTTTTGGAATTTGGAAGATTTTGTATGTATGTTTGGTTGATATTTTTTAGATTCTCTAGTGTTTTACTCATGTAGTTATCTCCTTTCCTACGCCCGCATTATCGGGATCAGGTAAAACGACAAGAGCGAGTAACTCCTGCCGAATGTTGAGGGTATTATCTCAGCCGAAATTTCAGCACCCCTAAGACATTTTGTGAACTGTTAACAATAAAAAGTAGTCGAATTATATCAAGCAAATCAAAAGAATAGCTTAATTTGGCTTATTACTCCACCGACTAAATACATCAACTTTTGATGTTTTAGTTTTGTTTATAGACGAGGCAGATTTATGAAGGTTTAGCCATAGCTTAAGTCAAGTAAATCATGGGCAAAACTAAAGTACCCGAAGGGAAAATAGATACTTGGCAATCTGCAAACAGAAAAATTCTTGAATTAGCAAAGGCAAAATCCTGCAAATTTTTCTGTTCACATCAAACCGAGTCTCTGTTTTTCAAAAATTGGTGTATTTAGTCGGTGGATTAATAATATATAAGTGTACCGTCCTGTCGCAATAGGGCAATACACTTATTGAATTTTTTTAGCTTCTACTCCTGTTTCTGCTTCTTGGAGCTCTGTCTCTTCTTTGGTTTCTTCCTCTGTCGTTACCCCTTGCGCCTCTTCCTCTTCCTCTGCTGCCTCTGTTTCCACCTCTGCTATTTCTTTCATCCAATCTTTTGATTAAGTTTGAGAGTGTTTTTTTGTTAAATCCTATTTCGTTTGGACCACTTAGAGTATTTTTGTTTATAAGCATAGATATGAGCTTAAGGGAGATTTTACTAAGGTTTATATCGTCACCTAGTATATCTAATATCTTTTGTGCATTTTCGTGTAGTGGTGCATTTTCAATCTCTTTTGCCATATTTGCAAGCTGTGAGTCTTTCACATCATTTAGAGTTGGAACAATTTTAAATTTTATATCAGTACCAACCTTTTTTGCAATTCTTTGCATGCTGTGATATTCCATTGGAGTCACTAAAGTGATAGCTGTACCTTTTTTGCCAGCTCTTCCCGTTCTGCCAATTCTGTGTACATAGCTCTCAGGATCAAAAGGCATATGGAAGTTAAATACATGTGAAATATCAGTTACATTTAACCCTCTTGCCGCAACATCTGTTGCTACTAGCATCTCTATTTGAGAGCTTCTAAAAGCTCTTATGACACTCTCTCTTTGGTTTTGTTCCATATCACCGTGTAATCCACTAGCTGAGTATCCTAGAGCCATAAGTTGTGTTGAGATTCGATCTACCTCTTTTTTGGTTCTGCAAAAAACTATAGATTTTGTAGGCTCTAGTGAATCTAGTAGCCTAATTAGTGCATTGTCTCTTTCTCGCTCTTCTATTACATAGTATAGTTGCTCTATATCTTCGTTTGTTGTATGCTCTTTTGGCGTAATGCTTACAAATTTTGGATCATTTAGTCTTCTCTTTGCTAATCTCTTGATAGGCTCTGGCATGGTTGCAGAGAAGAGCAGAGTCTGTCTCTCTTTTGGAAGAAATTTTAGGATATTTTCTATGTCTTCTAAAAATCCCATATCAAGCATTTCATCTGCTTCATCTAAGATAACTATTTGGGGTGTAAAATTTTTAAGTCTATCATTTTTTAAAAGATCAAGCATACGACCCGGTGTTGCTACAACTACACTAGCACCTCTGTCAATCAGTCCTATCTGTCTATTGTACGAAGAGCCACCATAAATGGTAACTGTTTTAATCTCTTTGAACCTACCAAGCGTATATAGTTCATCACTTACTTGTGTGGCTAATTCTCTTGTTGGTGTAATAACAAGAATTTGTACTCTTTTTTCGTTAGGATTAATCATGCTCATAGCAGGCAGTCCAAATGCCGCTGTTTTTCCTGTTCCCGTTTGTGCTTGCGCAACTATATCATTTCCTTCAAGTATGAGTGGAATTGCTTCATCTTGTACGGGGCTTGGCTCTCTAAAGCCAGCTTCTACTACTGCCTTTAGGATGTCTTTGTCTAAATTGAATTTGTCAAAAGTTGTTGTCATTTTTCTCTCTTTATGTTGATTTTTTAAAACAGCATATAAGAAAACAGATTGCAAAATTATGCTTTTGCTACATAAAAATTATAAAGTTTAGATTGTTTTTTGATAAACCTGTAAACTAGTATGTAAAAACCTACATACTCGCTCGGTATCCCAAATCTCGGCAGGTTTTGAAGAAGTTCTCTTAAGAAGTTTCAAACTGGGGCGCATTATACTTAAAATTATATTAAAACAAGCTTGAGTAATAAATTCTGGTCTATAATTCAAAACCAAAGCCACATAGGAGTTTTTCATTTTTTTCATTTTTAATGATAAATTTGTATATTTCAAACTCTTTATTGACACCTTCCTCGCTCATTATTGTCTCTTTATATCTTTTCTGATCTTGAAAATAAGTCTTTTTATCATTTTCTATGATGCTTTTTGCTGTTTTGGTATCAAAAAGGTCTATTGGAGTTTTGTTTTTCCATTCAATAAAACCAATAAGATTTTCAAAGTATTTGTTAATATAGATATATCTACTTTTTTCATCTTTAATAAAAGCTAAACCCGGTAGATTGTCGATATACGACATAAAGAGCTTCTGGCTTCTGTTAAGATCTGCTTCTGCCTTTTTTCTCTTACTTATATCACAAATTAAGCCAGACATCTTAAGAGCATTTTTATTGTTATCGAAAAGAGCTTTACCTCGAATATTAACCCACTTTGTCTCTTCGCTTAGTCTAACCCTGTGCTCAATATCAAATATATCACTTAAGCCTTTTAAGTGCTTATTGAGTGCTTCATTGACTTTTGCCATATCTCTAGTATCAACCAATCTAAGCCAAGAGTTTAAATCATGTAGTTTTTCATTATTTTGATATCCCATGATCTCTTTCCATTGCTTTGTGGAGTAAAAACTATTTTTAGGGATATCCCAATCCCACAGACCATACTCGCTACCATCTATAGCTATACTATACTGCTGTTTCCATTCTAAAAGAAGGGTTATCTCATTTTTAAATTCATCGATATCAATTATGATGCCGATTTTACCATCTTTTTCATAATTGATATCAAATAAGTTTGAGGATAGGATCATGACATGTTTTTTTATATTATTATCATAAAGCAGTTCGGTTTGCTCTGAGGCAGTGTTGGATAATTTAGAGATAGTTTGTAGTATTTTTTTTCTGTTTGCTCCAAAAGAGATATCAAAAGCGGGGTTTGTATGCATGACATCTTTATTGCTATTTATATAGAACAGAGGAACAGGTAGAACTTCTAAAAATTTTTTATAAGTCTCTTTTGTCTTAAGTTGTTTGTTTAGGTTGCTATTTTCTTTTTTTTGTAATAAAATTATTGATATAAGTATGAAAAACAGTAAAATTATAATTACAACAACGGTAGAGTCAAGCACCATAATTTCATCCTAAAAAATTCTTAACTAGCCCAAGGACACTATACTTACTATATTTTAGTGACAGGGTTATAGTGTGTAAGGTCCAACTATTATAACATAAATTTTAGTGTTGTTCCAGACTCCTTACATAATCAATTATAGCTAATTTTTATCTTTTAAGATATCTTTTTCCATTACCTTGTATGGAGTTCCGTTGATGCCTGCTTTAAAGTATTTTTTTCTTAAGTTATCTATTTTTTTTACATCTTCATCAGATACCTTTTCATTTACATCTGAATTAAAATATTTTCTTATTATTTTAATTTTTTCTTTATCGGTTTTGGCTGTTTTTATATCCTGATAAATCAAGTATGATTTTTCAAGAGCGCTTCTTTCATGTACAGGGGTTAAAATCATCTTTATATTGTATTTTTTTAACTCTTTTTCTATATTTTTTAACTCTTTTTTGCAAAATGGACATTCTGGGTCTGAAAAAATTACCAAGGTCTCTTTGTTTGGATCGTCTCCAATTGTGATTATATTGCTTGGGTTCTCGTTTTTGTATATTTTTGCTATATTTTTATTTGTTTGCGCTCTTTGCATTTTTTCTTTCAGGCTAACACCACTTTTTAAATCTATGGCATCTGGAAATATATATTGGTTACTTGTAAATACTGAGACTTTTTGTGAGCCTTTGCCGTCAGTAATGAAAAGTGTAACATAGTCTAAATCCTTTGAGATATTCTCTCTCGAGGTAACTTTTATCTTGATATTTGGTATAGGAATTCTTGACTTAAAGTGAGCTATTATCTCTTTGTTGGTAGCACCAAATAGAGCTGAATAGATAAATACCATAGATAAAATTATACTTTTTTTCATAAATAACTGCCTTTTGTTTCATATGTGAAATTGTATATTTTTTGCATAAATAGTTTATAAATGACAAGGTACTATTTATACAGAAAACTACATGTCTATATAATATATCTTCTATTGTCTTCTTTTTTAATATCGCTAAAATTGTCCAAATAGTCGAGGTAAGCTACTAAATATTTTCTGCTGAGGTTGTAGTGTTTTCTAAAGTTGCAAATATCTATATAGCCATTGTTTGATGCTATCTCCCTCATTCGTATTGTTATTTGGCTTAGTGCTTTTGCTTCTATGAAAAGATTGTGTGTTAATCTAACGACTTTTTGGGATTTTGTCAGTTTTTTTAAGGCGCTATCTCCAATTTTTCTATCAATATCTAAGCTGTCATATATGTTGTAAGGGGCATCAGGCGTAAAAGATGATTTTTTTAGTATTTGATAAATATTTTCCTCTACATGTGTATCAATATTTTTGATCTCTACATTTGCATTTTTATATATTCCATTTTCGTATGCTAGAAAATTCTCTTCACAAAGCTTATCTAATACACTTTGAAGCAGACTGGTGCTTGCCCATTTTAGTTTTAATGAGAGTGAATTTGGAGATAAAAGGGCGTATTCATTTTTTTTATATATTTGTTTAATTATACTTTCCAAATCATTTTTTATTTTGATCGGATATATCACAAGTTCTTTATCGTCAACAAAAACATCCTTTAGAGTTTTTGCAAGAGTTAGAGCATCTGTGTGGCTCAATCCAAATCTTTGGTTTGATGAAATTAAGCCAAAACCTTTTTTATGTATAGAACATAGAAGCGAAAAAGCACTTTTGAAATCATCATTTTTTAGTGCATTTAGCAAGTCTAGTTTAACCCTTTTTTTTAAAGGGTCTTTGATTGGATTTAGAACTCTACCACCACCTAAAATTCTACCTGCATTTGACAAAATAAAGAGCTCATTATGCATCAAAAAGACCTTCTCTTTAAAGTGCAATGTTGCAAATCCCTCTTTGGAGGATAATTCTGTTTCTAGGAGTAGAATTTTTGCTTCTACTTGTTTGGTTCCTATAAAAACTTGCGATGTAGTACCATGCTTTATCTCGTGTCCGTTTGTGCTTTTAAGCCAAACATCCACACTGTTAAATCCTTTCAAAAATCCTTTTTTACAAAGAAGTGTTCCTTTTTTGAGAGGTTTTTTGGAGTTTCCCTGTATATTTATGGCTGTTCTTTGTGAAATTGATGCTTTTGTGACATCTTGGTCGTGTACTTGTAGGTTTTTTATTTTATATTCGCTTTTTGTTTCGGGCGCAAAAATCTTATCTCCAACTTTGATTTCTCCCTCAAGTATTGTTCCTGTGACAACTTGACCAATACCGCTTAGAGAAAATGATCTATCTACATAATATCTAAAAGAACCATTACTATCTCTTTGTATGGACGGCAGACTAAAAAGTATATCTTTTAGCTTTCTTATAGATTTTTCATCATAGATGCTGGTTTCACATAAATCATATATCCTTAAGTTTGATAGATTCTTAATATGCTCATATATCTCTCTTCTTCTTTTTGATATAGTCTCTGCATCTGCTAAATCACTTTTGGTTAAAACAACGATGATATTTTCTACATGTAAGAGGTTTAATATATCTAGATGCTCAATTGTTTGAGGCATTAATCCCTCATTTGCATCTACTATGACCATGCAAGCATCAAATCCAAAAGCACCGGCAACCATATTTTTTAGAAGCTTCTCGTGTCCGGGAACATCAATAAAAGCAACATTTGTATTACTGTTTTTCATGTGTGAAAAGCTTAACTCTATGGTAATCCCTCGTTTTTTTTCTTCATTGAGAGTATCTCCAACAAATCCCGTAAGTGCTTCGATAAGAGCAGTTTTCCCGTGGTCAACATGTCCGGCAGTTCCTACGATTATATGTGTCATGAAAACACCTTTTGTAGAGTTTTAATCAAGAGGGGTTCATCTTTTTTTTGAATACTTCTAAAATCTAGCAAAAATTTATCATTTTCTATTCTTCCTATAATGAGATTCTTTCTAAACTCCCGCTCTAGTATATCTGCCTTCCCTTCTAGCCAAAGGGCAATAGTAGGAAATTTACGATTAGGTAGGGTACCTCCGCCCATTATAGTTTCACTCTGTATCACTTTGCAATACTTTTTGCCGATTAAATCCTGTATATAAAGAGCTCTTTTTTTAAGCTCTTCTATACTTGTAAAAAGCATATCAAGTGTTGGGATTTTTTCAAACTCCTCTTTTAAGTAATATTTTATAGTCTCTTCAAGCAAGGATAGAGTTAACTTGTCAACTCTTAACATTCTTAAGAGTTGATTTTTTTTGAGTTTGCTTATTAGCTCCTTTTTTCCTGCTATGATTCCGGCTTGGACGGAGCCAAAAAGCTTATCTCCGCTAAAGCTGATAAGGGATGGATTGGTCTTTAATATTTCTGTAAGTGAAGGCTCTTTTTGACCTAAATTATATGGTAAAACTGGTATATATCCACTCCCTAAATCATAGTAATCAAGCAAACCATTCTGTATAGAAAGCTCTTTAATCTTTTTGTAAGGTACGCTTTCACTAAAGCCCTCTATGGTAAAATTTGACTGATGAACTTTCATGAGTATTTTTGTGTTTTCATTTATATTGTTTTCATAATCACTTGGTTTTGTTTTGTTGGTGGCACCTACTTCTCTTAAGATTGCTCCACTTTGACTCATAACTTCAGGTATTCTAAAGCTACCGCCTATCTCTACAAGTTCACCTCTTGAAACTATAACTTCTTTGTTTTTGGCAAAAGTATTTAGAATTAAAAATACAGCGCTCGCGTTATTATTAACTACCAAAACATCTTCTACCCCGAGTAGATTTTTAAAGTGCGAGCTTACATGCTCATACCTCTCGCCCCGGCAACCATCTTTGAGGTTATATTCTAAGTTTGAGTAGCTGCTGATAAGCGGTAGGGCTTTTTTAAATAACTCTTCGCTTATGAGGCTTCTTCCCATATTTGTGTGTAGAATCACACCGGTTGCATTGATAAGAGGTTTTAAGGAGGGTTTGAAAATCTCATCATACTCTTTTTTTATTTCATGCAAAAGTCTATCATTGTCTATTTTGTCGATCTCACCGCCTATGAGTTTTTGCCTTAAATTTTCAATCTGTTTTTTTGTAATTTTTGTTATAAGTTTTTTGTTGCACCCGTCAAAATAGTTACTGTTTGTAATTTTATCTACTTTGGGTATCTCTCTTAGTCTGTTTTTCATCTATATCTCGCAGTCTATTTCTTCGCCGGGATCAGGAAGGCTGTTTTCATTAAAAAAGTATTTTCTATTTTGGATTTTTGTTAAAATTCCCTTTTGAGAGAGTTGTCTAAAAAATTTAATTACAGTAGGTTTGCTTACATCTATTTGATTCATAATATCACCGTAAGAGTAGTTAAACATGGATTCATCATCAAGGTTTTTAAGTATAAACTTGACAAGCTCAACTTGTTTGCCGTCAGTAACTGCAGAGATTGTTCTAATCATATTGTAAGATTTTTTTATCTCTTTTTCTTGCGCAATCGGCAAAAGTACATCGTGTATTGAATTTAACAGATCTTTTATGTTTATGGGCTTTACTATGTAATCCTCTACTTTGAGTTTTATAGCATCTATCAGATACTCTGTATCTGTGTATGCTGTTGTAACTATTGAGGGAATATTGTATCCTAGTTCAAACTTTAACTCTTTGAGAAATTCTATCCCATTTTCATGTTTTAGATTTATATCCGTAAGGATAATATCAACTCTATTTTTTTGTATAATCTCCAATGCCTCTTTACAAGAGAGTGTAGGAAATATTTTTTGTACAAAATCTTCTAAAACTGTTGCTGTATGTCTTAGTAGTTCAGGCTCGTCTTCTATATAGAGTATATTAAAATTTCCTAAAATATCCAAGTTTCTTTTATTCATGATGTGGTTCCTTCGATTGGTAACTCTACGCTAAACATCGCAGAATCATAAAACTCTTTTTTCCCAAATTTGTATTTGATATTTTTGCAGTATATTTTACCTAGCATATGTCTCTCTACTAATTGCTTTGCCATATATAGTCCAATCCCTGTTCCTATGCTTTTGTGTTTTGTTGTAAAATATGGGTCAAAAATCTTCGTTATTATATCATTTTTTACGCCACCGCCGTTATCTATCACATTGATTATAATTTTTTGCTTTGTTTGCTTTAGTATTATTAAGATTTTTTTCTCCCCTATATTTGGGCGAGACAGAAGTATATCTTTTGAGTTGTTGATAAGGTTGAGTACTACATGTATTAACTCATTTTTAAACCCATAAGTTTTGATAGCTTTGCTTGGCATAAAATCTAATTTTATTTCATCTTTTTCTAGTTGATATTTTGAGAGACTTATTGATTTTTCAATCGCTTTTTTTACATCAAATGTCTGTTTTGCACGGTTTGGCATGAAGAAGTTTTTGAAGTCATCAAGAGTGTCCGACATATTTTGACCTATTTTCAAGGCATCATCCACACTTTGATTTAGAAAATTTTCATTTAATTTTCCAACTTCATATTTGCTTTGAAAACTCTGTATTATCATCATCAGTGTTCCTAGCGGTTGTCGCCACTGATGTGCAATATTTTGTAGTACTTCTCCCATGCTTGCGAGTCTTGCTTGTTGAAACATTATACTATCTTTTTTTCTGCTATTTTCTACCTCTTTGCTAATCCTGCTTTCAAGGGAAATATTTAAAGCCCTTAACTCTTTTGTTTTTTTATCAATATTTTCTTCAAGTGAATAGTGAAGCTCTTTAAAGTTGTTTATTATAGTTATAGATACTAATATTATAAAGATAAAAGATAAGCTTATGAGAAATACCAGCATCATAGTGCTTGTGTTAAAGAGCCTGTCGTTTGCCTCTTTTTTTGAAATAGCATGCATAAGATTATTGGTGATTAGGGTTGATAAATATATATTTATAGAGTTAGTCTCTAGTATCGTGTCGTTAATAATTTTTTTATTTTTTATACTCTTTTTTGTGTTTAAAAGCGAAATTATTACTTGTGTTTTTTTGTTGATACTTTTAATTTTTTTTTCTATATTTTGGATGATTCTTTGTTCAAATACTGTTTTTTGCGTTTTATCTCTTTGAAGTAAGAAAAAGTTTAGCCAGTTACTTGCAAATTCAGGCAATCCTCCTATCTTTTCATTCTCTTCTGCTTTATACTCTCTCCACTGTTTTTTTATGATTTGTTCAGCGAGACTCAACACCTCTATACCCTCAGCTTTGCTTATTTGATTCTCTTTTATTGCACTTAGTGTCTCTTTGATATTGACTTGGTATATATCTTTTATCTCTTCAAGTTTAACTTGAGGTTTTGTAAGATTTACAAAGAGTGCTTCAAAGTCATATTTGAGTGCAAATATAGAGATGAACATCAAAAAGCCTATTAGTATTGTTCCTCCAAAGATTGTAAAAATTAGGATTTTTGTTTTATTGGCAAATTTTACATTTTCTAGTTTTTTATTGGCATATTTAAAAAAATCTTTCATGGCTTGCTTGCTAAAACTTTAAATTTGTTATTTTCAAACTTGGAGATATATACTCTATTTAAAAGTTGAGAGTTTTTATAATTGATTTTTATTGAGCCTAGGGTATCGTTTGGCAAATTTTTTATTTTATGTAAAAAGTCTTTTGGATTTATATTTGCTCCTAATCCGCTTAGTGCTTTTACCATAACTTTTGCAGACAAAAATGATTCAAATGATGCTAAGGTTGGTTTGTGTCCAGGATAGTAAAGGTGTAGCATCTCTTTGTATTCTTTCGTGATTTTTGTATTGTCGCTGTACGAGGGAACAACTTGGGAAAAAAGTATATTTCTGCCATTATTGTTTAATTCACTCATAAGCGCATCAGCGTTTACAAATGATATGGGGCAAAAAATAGAATCCTTTAGTATGCCTTGCCTTGCTTTTTTTATAAATCTTGCTGTTGGTTTATATGCACCTACCAAGATAATAGCCTCTGGTTTGTTTGATTTTATATCATATATCGCTTGTTTGATAAAAAGAGTATTTCTTTTGTATGTACCTTCACTTTGTAGAGTTAAGGCTCTTTTTTTTAGGGCACTTAAAAGTGCGATGTAACCCTCTTTCCCGTAGTCGTCATTTTGATAAAATATTGAAAATTTACTCAGTTTTTGTGTTTTTACAAGATATCCGACAAGCGCGTCTATCTCCTCTTTGTAAGAGCTTCTAAAGTTGACTATATTTTTAATATCAGGATTTCTTAAAAAGCTTGCGCCTGTATATGGGGATATAAAAGGGATGCCTTTTTTTTCTATGATTGGAAGAACTTTCTTGACTGTTGGAGTGCCAACAAAATCAAACAGAGCAAATACCTTGTCTTTGTTGATAAGTCTATTGATATTTGTTAATGTAATTTCCGGTTCATATTTATCATCATAGTATATAAAATTTATTTTTTTATTATTGACTCCGCCATTTGAATTGACATATTTAAAATAGATATCTGAGCCTATTACTACCTCATCACCTAGGTTTTGGTTTATGCCACTAAGTGGCAAAGAGGCACCAAGTTTGATCTCTTTTATGCCTAATCTCTTATCCATGAGCAAATAGAATAACATAGATATAAGCATAACAAAAGATATAACCATATAACTTTTTTTTGCCAAAACAAATCCTTTGATGAGATTATAGCAAAAAAATAAATTAAGTGCTCAGTCACAATAAATGAAATATATTATTTATTATGGCTGAGCACTTAATTGTTTTGCGTCTAAAACTATCTTATTCTATACAGTCCTATTAACTTTGATTTTTGAAAAAATGTACTTTTATTATTCTCCTTACCCGGTTTATAAATAGCCTTTGCATACAGCTTTTTCATGCTATCTGGTTGCATTAGATGAAATTTAGCCGTAATAATCCCAACTCTCCAGCCCTTATAGTTTATATATTTTGTTGATGTTGTATCTCCTTTGTCATAGTCATTTTTATTATCCGAAACACCAAGGCTAAATGTAGCGGATTTTGACATGCGATTTAATACAAATACCATAATTGCCCATTTGGATTTACCCCTATATCTTTGGGCTTGTTCTGGAGTAATTGCATTTCTTGCTGCAAATCTATATAGTTTGTAAAAATTTCTAGGTATATTTCTCACATTGAGCCTAAGATACTTTTGTGCCGGTAAAATAAAACAGACTGTATCGGAAACATTTGTGAATTTATCAGTTACCTTTAAGTTAGAAATATTAATCTTTCCCCTATTTACACTATATGCAACACCTATACTATATGCAACACTTCTTCCTATAGAGTCTTTAAAGAAGAGATCAGCACTCAATCTTTTAAAATCCACATCTGAATTGTATGAGGTGAGTATGGCATTGTCAAATCTAAAGAGTTTTGCATCAGTGAGTCTTGATCTAAAACTTTCTTGAAAAATAACATCCCTAATTCTTTTATTTGATTTTATTATCTTGGCACTTACTGCTAAAATAACTTGTGCAGCATCTTTTGGCATATTTATTACGCCTTCTGCTATAATTGGTTGAGTTAATTTTGAATGTGAAATAGACGGTAAGCTTATGTTCCCTCCTGCACAACCTATAAAAAATATGACAACAACATTAACTAATATAATCTTAAATATTTTACTCATAACATACTCCTATAACTCATTTTTCCACATTTTATCGCGAAAATTATTAAGAGAAATTGGCTTTTCAAAATAATTTCTCATACGACTATATATAGCTACATTTTTTGATGTTGCCAAAAGCAGACGAACCAACTCCGGTGTAATTTTACCATCACCTTTTATTCCGAACTTTTTCTGATATCTTTTGATTCCTCTTATGGTGTTTGGTCCTATTTTACCATCTATTGCACCTATATTTATACCATTTATAGTAAGTGTGGCTTGTACGATTTTAGAGACATTTTTCCCTTTGTATTGACGCATAAACCACAATAAATCATCTGAAAGTTTTGATTTTTTATTAAATCCGGAGTTGACAAGATATTTTCTTATCGCTTTTTTTGTTTCGCTATTTAGTTTGCCGTCCATATATCCGACATCATAACCCTTTTCGCTAAGAGCAGTTTGTATGGATTTTATAAGACTGTGAGTGCTGTAGCTTGCAATTGGTATCAAGTAATCATCTTTCTTCCGTAAAACATTGAGATATTTTGGTGCACCTCCGTTATATGCAAACTTTGCATCAAGTGCCATAATTCTCCACCCGTCTTTTGTTTTTATATTTTTTGCAATTTTACCTCTTTGACTAAAAGGTATAGCCGAAAATACAGAGTAGATATCATCACCCCTATTTAGTTTGTCCATTAAAAACAGGACAAGTTTATAATTTACAGGTTGCATATCCGCCTCGACACCGAAACTGTTGAGTCTTCTAGCGACAGAATTGACTCTTCTAAATGCTCCTTTGAAAGTTAGGTTTTTTAGTGAAGATGTATCTAATCTATTTGCAGGAACTATAAAAAACATACCTCTTGGTTCTGAATAGTTTTGCAGATGTAAATCTTGCACACTTATATATTTTCTTTTTTGAATTTTGTATATTGTTTTGAATTTTGTTTCAATACTTCTCCCAAGCCCGTCAGTATGGACGACCAAACCCTCTATGTAGTGCCGCTCTCCTTTGTGCTCATCTAATGTTACAAGTGCCATTCTAAGTCTAAAGCCTCTATCTTTAAGATATTCAGAAGCACTCTTATTAACACGATTTAAATCTATACTGATACTATTTTTTGCCTGTAAGCTTTCGTGGCTCATCTCAAGCCCAATGGAGCGGGCAACAAGTGAAGAGTAGAGACTACTGCTAGTTTTGCCATATGCTATAGAGATAATACAAAGTATGGCGAGTACTATTTTTACAAATTTTTGATTTTTCATAATTTTTCCCTTTTACTTCATCATCTTTTGGCCGGTTGGGGTAGTTGCATAGCCCGGACCATAATCTTTCAGACCATCAAAATGTGCTGGACCTTGCTGTGTGGTATCAACTTCACCAAGCGCAGCATCTACTAGATTTGATGCTACATTGCTATCTGGCATCATTTTGCCTACTATGGCTGATTGTATGACTGCTTTTGTGGTATCAATCGCAACATCCTTTGCAGACTTACCATCTGTAATCATCTCCATAGTGCTT
>JALUMZ010000269.1 GCA_027055635.1 Campylobacteraceae bacterium | reverse complement strand
GCTACAAGTGCTGCTAAAATAAGAGCTGAACTAGCCCTTAAATCTGTTGCCATGACATCAGCCCCAATCAACTTCATATCTCCCTCAACTGTTGCGCTATGACCCTTTAGCTTGATGTTAGCACCCATACGGGTGAGTTCGCTAACATGCATAAATCTATTTTCAAAAAGTCTCTCATCTATCACACTTGTTCCGTCTGCTTGAGTGCAAAGTGCCATAAATTGAGCTTGCATATCAGTTGGAAATCCCGGATATTCACTTGTTTCAATATCACTTGCTGATATCTTTTTCGCAGGCAAGAGTGTGATGGAGTTTTCGCCCATCTCAAAACCAAATCCCATCTGTTCTAGTTTTAGAGTGATGGATTCCATCTGTTTGGGATTTACATCACTGATTGTTATCTTGGAGTTTGTTATAGCTCCGGCACACAGATAAGTTCCAGCTTCAATTCTATCTGGTATGACTCTGATATTTTTCAGATCAAGCAGTTCTCCATAACTTCCAAATATAGTCAAGTTTGCCGTACCGATCCCATCTATCTTTACTCCTCCATCTCTTAAAAATTCACAAAGTTGTACTACCTCGGGTTCTTTTGCTACATTTACAAGCTTTGTTACACCATGTGCCATAGAGGCTGCCATGAGGATATTTTCACTTCCTGTTACAGTAACTTTATCAAATATGATAGTAGTACCTTTCAATCCATCAGGTGCTTTTGCAACTACATAGCCCTGTTTTAACTCTATCTTAGCTCCCATCTGCTCCAAAGCTTTTAAGTGCAGGTCTATCGGTCTTTGTCCGATAGCACAACCTCCGGGCATAGAGACTTCACAATGTCCAAATCTTGCTAGTAGCGGTCCTAGTGTCAAGATTGATGCTCTCATCTTTCTTACTATATCATAGTTTGCACAAGCTGATTTTACTTCTGTAGTGTCTATACTTACGATACCATCTTTTATGTTTGAGTTAGATCCTAGATTGTCTAATAGTTTCAAAAGAGTTTTTACATCAACAACATTTGGAACATTTGATATGTCAACTCTATTTTTAGAGAGCAAAGTAGCAGCAAGCAGTGGAAGAGCAGCATTTTTAGCTCCAGAGATTCTGACAGAGCCTTTTAGTTTTTGTTTTCCTTTTACAGATAAATAATACAACAATACGCATCCTTAAAAATTTATATCTTAACAAGTCTATTGTTATTATATGATAAATTTGATAACACAATGGTAAATATTAGATTTTGCATAGATAAAATTTTGCTTCTGTGCAGCAGCCCCATAGAGTGAGGTATTTTATTTTTTAAATACAAATAAATGCTCATGCATTATTAATAAAAAATTATAATCTTTAGATTTATTTACCCAAAAGCCAGTTGCTTTGCAGTTATGTTGATGTTTGATAATGTCTTCTTTCAGTTCAAATCCAACTTTTAAAAATCTTTGCATAACTTTAAATGCTAAAGGTTGGTACATCTTATTTCTTCTAGTATCTCCGATTAAAATGGCACAATATTTATCTTTTTTTAAAACTCTATAAAACTCAAGTGCAACTTTTTCTATCTCATCACAAAACTCATCTAAATCATGAATATTTGACAAATCTTCTTTTATCTGTTTAT
>JALUMZ010000268.1 GCA_027055635.1 Campylobacteraceae bacterium | reverse complement strand
ATATTTATCTCAAGAGCCCTAAGTCCTGCCATCATCTCAAATGTAAAGATTGTTAGCGAAAACAAAGCAGTTGTTACTCTACTAGCTGATCAAAAATCAAAAGCTATAGGAAAAAGCGGTATCAACATAAGGCTTACTTCAATGCTAACAGGTTATGAGATAGAATTGGTAGAACTAGAAGGCACAAGCCCTTCAAACGGTGATGAAATAAAAGATCCAAATGCTCTTAAAAATCTATTTAAATAAGCAACTTTACGCACTTTATCTCTTTTGAGGCTCTACATGTAGAGCCTCTTTTATCTGTTTTTTGCAAAAGGATTTAGCTTTAAAAGTACCAGATCAGCAATTATATTTCCTAGTAGTGTCAAGAAAGCAGAAATTATCAATATACCCATAATCACAGGGTAATCTCTGCTTAATGCACTTTGATAAAAAAGCAGTCCCATCCCATTGATAGAAAAAATCGATTCCAAGATAACACTTCCACCTATGAGACCGGGCAGAGATAAGCCTAAAATAGTTACAACGGGGGGAGATAGATTTGGCAACAGATATCTCCAAAAGAGATCTTTGTTGCTTATGCCTCTAGCTTTTGCAAAAAATATATAATCACTCTTAAGTATATTTAGACTAAGACTTCGTATATACATAATCAAACTTCCAACACCGCCAAAAACCATCACAAATATAGGTAAGACTAAATGCCATGCTTCATCTAAAACATAAGCAAATCCAACCAGTTTCGTGGGCGAATGAAGACCTGAAATAGGAAAAAGTTTCCATTTGACAGCAAAAAGAATTATAAGTATCAAGGCAAGATAAAACGAGGGCATAGCATAACTTATAAGTGAAATATTTTTCGTCATTTTATCATACTTACTATTTTGTCTAAAGGCTGATTTTATACCAAAATATATAGATACAACAAACACAAATACCATACTTATAATATTTATAATAAGAGTGATTGGGAGACGAGACAAAATCTCATCTTTGACCATTTTTCCACTTGCAAAAGAGATACCAAAATCAAGATGAATAAGAGCATTTAACCAAGAGACAAATTGCATAAACAGAGATTTGTCTAAACCATAGATTTTCTTTAACTGCTGTAACGATTCTGCTGTAATATTTGGATTTAATTCACCACTTGCAAAGAAAGAGTTTGGAGCTAAGTGAATAGCCCCAAAAGATATAATCGATATAATCAGAAGCATAAACACTACATATAGTATCTTTTGCAGTGCTATTTTTATCATTCTACTTTTGCTTATCCCAATTTAGTATAGTATGTCCATCTTCATCCACTTCATCCATACCCATACCCATGATATTGTATCCTGCATCCACATAATGCACTTCACCTGTAACCCCGCTAGAGAGATCACTCAAAAGATACATACCACTGTTTCCAACTTCACTTGTTGTTACATTTTTTCTTAGAGGTGCATTTAGTTCATTCCATTTTAAAATCATCCTAAAATCACCAATTCCACTAGCTGCTAAAGTCTTGATTGGTCCTGCGCTTATCGCATTTACTCTCACGCCTTTTTCCCTTGCGCAATCAACCGCAAGGTACCTAACACTCGATTCTAATGCTGCTTTTGCAACACCCATGACATTGTAGTGTGGTATATACTTTGGACCACCAAGATAAGTTAAAGTTAAAACTGAGCCACCTTCACTCATAACAGGCATGACTGCTCTTGTTAAAGCTATAAGTGAATATACTGAAGTCTGCATTGCAATATCAAAAGCCCCTCTGGTTGTTTGCAAAAATGGCTTTGAAAGTGCATCTCTTGGAGCAAAAGCAACAGAGTGAACGACAAAATCTATCTCACCAAAATCTTTCTCTATGGATTTTGTGAGTTGCTCCAAATGCTCATCATTATTTACATCTAGTTCATAAACTTTATCACTTCCTAGCTCCTGCGCAATCGGATCTACTCTCTTTTTCAACTGCTCATTTAAAAATGTAAATGCCAACTCTGCACCTTGATCGGCACAGGCTTTTGCTATGCCATAAGCTATAGATTTATTGTTAGCAATTCCAACAATCAAACCTTTTTTGCCTTTCATTATCATTTTTCTTCCTTTTTATTATCTGCTATCTCAACCATTTTTGAAAAGTTTTCTACTTTCCAACTAGCCGTTCCTACAAGTACGCCATCACAATTTTCGATACTAAGAATCTCTTGTGTAGTCTCTACCTTAACACTACCGCCATAGAGTAAGGGGGCTTTTACCTTTACTCTCAAGTGCTCAAGCACCTCTTTTATGTCATCCTTGCTAGCGCTAAGTCCTGTTCCAATCGCCCAAACAGGCTCATAAGCTACTATTAACTCATCATAATCTATATCGATTCCATCAAATTGCTCCCAAATATATGCCATCACAGCTTCAATTCCCTGCTCTCGCACCTCTTTGGGCTCTCCAACACAATATATGATTTCACACTCTTTTTGTTTTGCATAGTTATATTTATCAACTATAACTTTTTGGCTTTCACCCAAAATATGCCTTCTCTCTGAATGACCTACCAAAACAGTATTGACATCAAACTCTTCTAACTGCTCAAAGCCGATTTCTCCGGTAAAAGAACCATTTTGTACAGGATAAAAATCTTGTACTCCAACCTTAATATTTGGAGGCAAATCAAAACTACTCAAGGCAGTAAAGGGTGGAAAGATTCTAATCTCACTAAAATAATTTTGAGCATCTATATACTCTATAAACTCTTTAGTGCTTTTTCTATTGTGATTTGTCTTAAAATTTGATGCTATTATCATTCTTCATCCTTATTGTAAAGTGGCTTGACACCAGGAAGCTCTTTCCCTTCTATAAGCTCCAAACTAGCTCCACCACCTGTTGAAATAAATGCCATATCGTCAGCATCACCACTTCTAGCTACAACATCCGCCGTATCTCCCCCACCCACAACAGTAGTGGCATGTGCTTCTGCTATGGTATGTGATATTTGCGTACTTCCTCTTGAAAATTTCTGTATTTCAAAAACTCCCATAGGTCCATTCCATAGTATAGTTTGAGCATCATTTAGGGCTTCCCTAAAGAGTCTTGTTGTGGCAGGTCCTATATCCAAACCCATCCACCCTCTTGGAATCTCCTGAGATGTAACAAATTTCATAGTGGAATCCTGTGAGCAACTCTCTGCTGCAACAACATCCACAGGAAGATAAAATTTTACTCCCAACTCTTTTGCTTTTGCCATAACAGAGATTGCCTCATCTATCAAATCCTCTTCTACCAAAGAGTTTCCAATCTCTATACCCTGAGCTTTTAGAAATGTAAACGCCATACCTCCGCCTATCAAAAGTTTATCGACACGAGGCAGAAGATTTTTCAAAGCTTGCAGCTTGCCACTCACTTTACTTCCTCCAACAACAGCCGTAAACGGCCTAGAAGGATTTTTCAACAGTTGCTTAGAAAAATTTATCTCTTTTTGCAATAAAAATCCGGCTGCACTATGATCTTCATCAAAAAACTTTGTTATAGCTTCCACAGAAGCATGAGCTCTATGACACACACCGAAAGCATCATTAACATAGAAATCCGCTAAATCTGCCAATTTCTTTGCAAAATCTTCACTATTTTTAGTCTCGCCCTTTTCAAATCTAAGATTTTCGATAAGAAGCACCTCTCCACTTTTAAGATTTTTTGCTTTTTCTTGTGTATCACTGCCAACAACATCTTTGGAGAGCTGAACAGTTGGAATAAGCAATCTAGAGAGTCTCTTTGCAATGGGAGCCAAGGAGAGTCTACTCTCAACATGACCACCGGGTCTTCCTAAATGGCTTCCTAAAATAACTTTACAATTTTGATCTAAACAATACTTTATGGTTGGAATTGCTGATTTTATCCTTCTATCATCTGTGATATTTAAAAAATCATCTAGCGGAACATTAAAATCACACCTTATAAAAACTCTCTTACCAGCTATATCCATATCTCGGACTGACCGTACCATTATATCTCCTCTATTTACTTACATGTAGAGCCATATCTACCATTCTTGAAGAGTAGCCCCATTCATTATCGTACCATGACATAACTTTCACCATATTGCCACATATTACCTGGGTTAAATCAGCAGCAACAAATGAGCTATATGGTGAACCTTGAAAATCTTGCGAGACTCTCTTGTCTATATCATAGCCCAATATCCCCTTTAGTGCATCTTCAGACTTCTCTTTAAAGAGTGCATTTATCTCCTCTATACTCGTATCTTTCTTCACTAAAACATTCAAATCAACCATAGAAACATTTGGTGTTGGAACTCTGACACTTTGACCGTGAAGTCTGCCTTGAAGCTGAGGAAGAACCAAACCTATAGCTTTTGCTGCTCCTGTTGTAGTAGGTATGATATTGACAGCTGCTGCACGAGAACGCCTAAGGTCTCTACTCTTTGAATCTATAAGACTCTGTCCATTTGTATAAGAGTGAACAGTAGTCATCAAGCCCTTATCTATACCAAAAGCATCATCAAGCACTTTTGCAATAGGACCTAGACAATTTGTTGTACAACTTGCATTGGAAATTATAGCTTGCCCTGCATATCTGTCTTCATTTACACCAATAACAAATGTTGGGGTATCGTCTTTTGCCGGAGCAGACATAATAACTTTTTTGATTCCATTATCTATAAAAGTCTGAGCTCTTTCTTTGGTCAAAAAAGCACCCGTACACTCCAAAACCACATCTACACCATAATCACTAAAATTTAGCTCTTTTGGGTCTCTAAGATTAAACATTTTAACCCTAGATTCTCCCATTTGCATATAATCATCTTCTAAAACTTCAACACTTCCATCAAAAACACCATGCACACTATCGTATTTAAATAGTTGTCTTGTCATCTCTCTTGTAGCAGTATCATTCACGCAAACCAAATCCACATCATCTCTTGAGCTAATTATCCTAGCAACGCTCCTTCCAATTCTTCCAAATCCATTAATAGCTATCTTTAAAGCCATATCTTTTCCTTTTTTATGTTAATAGACTTCTTGCATAACCCCTTGTAGTCTCAGGCTTATCTATGAGTTACTGAGACTACAAGGGGTTATGCAAGAAGTCTATATGAAATATTCTATCTAAAAGCTAATATAAAATAGTTTAAGCACCTAATTAAAATTTTGCACATACTCTTCATAACTACCTCTGAAATCTACAAAACTTCCATCCTCTTTTAGCTCTATAATCCGATTGGCAAATGCATCTATAAGTTCTCTATCGTGTGTTGCACAGATCACATTGCCTCCAAAATTATACAACCCCTCTCCTAGTGCCACAATAGCCTCTAAATCTAGATGGTTATCAGGTTCATCAAGAAGTAAAAAATTTCCTTTTTGAAGCATCATTTTTGAGAGCATCATACGATGTTTTTCACCGCCGCTTATGCTTTTTATACTTTTTTTCTGCTCTTCTCCGGAAAACAGCATCCTTCCAAGACACTTTCGCACCTCATCTATATCTTTCTTTTCACCAAAACTCTGCAACCACTCATATAGAGGCTCATCACCATCAATCAAATCTGTACTATTTTGAGGAAAATAACTAGGCTCTATCGTCGCGCCCCATTTTACATCTCCATTATCACTTTGTAAATCTCCTACAATAATACTAAGAAGCGTAGTTTTTCCGATACCATTTGGTCCTATCAAGGCTATCTTATCGCCTTTTTCAACTCTAAAACTCATACTGTCCAAAACTTTTTTATCAAAGCTTTTAGAGATATTCTCAAGCTCTAAAATCTCATTTCCTATATCTCTTTTGAGCTTAAATACTATGCTAGGGTCTCTTCTAGTTGAAGTTTGCAAATCTTCTATATTTAATTTTTCAAGCTGTTTTTGACGACTTGTAGCCTGTTTAGCTTTTGAAGCATTAGCAGAAAATCTTCTAACAAATGCTTCTAACTCCTCTTTCTCTTTAAGCTTTTTATTTCTCTCCAACTCTTGCTGTTTTTGCACAAGATTTGCAGCTATATACCAATCATTATAATTTCCGCTAAACTCTCTTATCTTTTTAAAATCAAGATCTAAAATATTTGTACAGATAGAGTTCAAAAAGTGCCTATCATGTGAAATGACGACTATAGTTCCTTCGTGCCTTTTCAACTGATCTTCAAGCCATGCGATTGCCTCTAAATCAAGATTATTTGTAGGCTCATCCAAAAACAACACTTCAGGCTTATAGTATAAAACCTGTGCCAATAAAATCTTAAACTTATCACCTCCAGAGAGAGAACTCATCAAATCTTCGTGAGTATCAACCCCAAAACCCAAAGATGTAAGAGTCTTTTCTATGTTTACATCAACCTCATAAGTCGGATCTTCTTCAGCACATATTATCTCAAGTTTGGCCAATCTGTCATTGACTTTTTCATCTTCAAAATCTCCATTTATATATAACTCTTCTTTCTCTTTTATGGCATCGTAGAGTCTTTTGTTACCATACATCACGGCATCTTTTAGAGTAAAGTCCTCAAATGCAAACTGATTTTGGCTCAGAGTTCCAACCCTTAAACCGTTTTGAACAGAAACATTTCCACTTGTCGGCTGAAGTTCTTTGGATAAAATCTTCATAAATGTACTTTTTCCAGCGCCATTTGCACCAATCAAACCGTATCTTTTACCAACATCTAGCTTTAAATTTATATTTTCAAACAAAACTCTTGAACCATATCTCATCGTTAGATTATTTACTTCTACCATCTCTATAAAATCCTATTTTTTATCGCGATTATACCATAATGAGACTGCTGAAAAATACAATATAGTAAAAAATTTGATATAATTGCCCATAAAATCATTTAGGAGCCCTCAAGTGGTA
>JALUMZ010000267.1 GCA_027055635.1 Campylobacteraceae bacterium | reverse complement strand
TCTTACAACCGATCCGTAGGAAAAAATCAAACTCTCCTTGATGAAATATTAAAGTTGAATTACCGTGAATGAAAATTTTGATTGTGGTTTATATCTCTCCACACAGACTCCATATTGTGTGAGTATAATTTTAAAAATAAAAGGATTAAAAATGCTTTATGCAATTACCACAAAAGAGACAATTAGCAATGTAAAAAAAGATATGGCGAGTCATGCGAAAGAGCAGGGCTTTGGTATTTTGAAAGAGTATCACTTCAAAGATATTCTTGAAGAAAAAGGCTCTCCTATAAAGAAAGACATAACAGTGTTTGAGGTTTGTAATCCTCCTGCCGCACAAACTATACTAGATATACATCCGGAAGTTTCAGTCTTTTTGCCTTGTCGAATATCTCTATATGAAGAGAATGGAGATGTGATTTTAAGTACAATCGGAATAGATAATATCATAGATAACTTTGAGTTAAATGCTGATATTAATTACTCCACCAGACAATATCCTGAATATTTGAGAGAACGAAATGTGGTGAGATGTGCACAAAAAAATCTGCAGGACTAGCAGTAGCTAATTCAAAGATTTTTTTGTGTACAGATTGCCACATATCGTTCTCCCCGAAGGGTGCAGTGCTTTTGTTCATACTCTGCGTTTGATTTTCTTGAATTAGCTATGGCTAGTCCTACGAAAATCCGCCTTGATTATGAACAAAATCACTGCATCAAATAATCAGGATATTATCTGGCGGAGTAATAAAGTCTATATGAATAGTGTATTTGAAAAAGTAAAAAAGATTATAAACTCTTGGCAAACAGAGGAGACAAAATGAAAAGAAGAAATTTTTTAGTTGCAGGAGCACTAGGCACAGCCGGCGTGGCATTTTTTGGAGCAAAAAGCTTATACTCTTATGATGCTTTTGAAGAGGAGAGAGAATTTGCGGTGCCGCCACTGTATGAAGGCAAGATGGAAAATGGCAAGAGGGTTTTTGATTTAAATCTTCAAAAAGGGCAGATGGAGTTTTTCAAAGGCATAAAAACAGATACTATAGGTATAAATGCTCCATTTCTAGGACCTACCCTAAGAGCCAAAAAAGATGATTTTATAAAAGTAAATATAAAAAACTCTCTTGGGTATGACTCTACGATACACTGGCATGGCTTTGAACTGCCGGCACGGATGGATGGTGGACCACACCAAGTTATAAAAGACAAAGCCATCTGGTCGCCGGAATTTGCTATAAAAAACAGAGCCTCTATGCTTTGGTACCACTCTCATCTTTTGCACCAAACAGGAGCACAAGTATATAAAGGATTGGCTGGTCTTTTTATCATAGATGATGATGAAAGTCTAAACACAAATCTGCCAAATGAGTATGGAGTGGATGATGTGCCCATAGTATTGCAAGATAGAAATTTCAACAGTGACGGCTCATTTAGATATGTAAGTTCCATGCCTGAAAACATGATGGGCATACATGGAAATTATGTGTTGGTAAACGGCGTCATTGCACCGACGCTAAAGGCAAAGAAGAAGTTGATGAGATTTAGAATCTTAAATGGTTCAAATGCCAGATATTATCTTTTGGGCTTTAGTGATAACAGAAAATTCAAACTTGTCGGAACAGATGGAGGACTTTTGGAAAAGCCGCTAGAAC
>JALUMZ010000266.1 GCA_027055635.1 Campylobacteraceae bacterium | reverse complement strand
TATAGATGAGTAATGAAAAGTGCTGCAACTGCCATACCTAAAAAGTTATGGATTATCGCAGCTACTCTTATCAAATCAATCTGATCAAGTCCAAATCTATCTAAAAGAGCTAGATGAAAATCTTGAAAATACATCATTGCTCCAGATCCGATCATCACAATTCCACCTAGCATCGCTACCCAGAACCACATCTTTTGACCGGCATTAAATTGACCTGCTGGAACTACAACTTTCTTCTTCGTTAAGTAGCCCCCTAGCATCAAAAACCATTTTATATCATCAAGCGTAGGCAACATCGGGATCAACCACATCAAAAACATAGGAACAAAAGAGACTATAAAAAGTACTGTTCCGATACTATGTATATATCTAGCAGTCAATACCAAATCACCACCACCAAGCTCTTTTCCAAAAATCATCATAAAACCAGTAGGTATCATTAGCACAAATGCCAAAGCTGCCGTCCAATGGACTACTCTTTTAAAAACTGAGTAAACGAATATACCTTTACCGCTATGTACAAACTTTTTTGGTCCAATGATGAGATAGTGCAACAAAAATACTACCAAAACACCAACAGTGATACCAAAAAACAATAACCTAAACCAATGTACTTGGAGGTAAACAAAAAGTTCACCCCAAGTTTGATAGTGCAATATATTATCTATCATTTGGGAAGAGACCAACAGATCTCCTCCACTATGAGGTGCCATATCTTTAGATACCAATGGAACTTTGCCTGCTATTTCTCTGGCATATAAACCAAAAAAACCAAGACAAAGCATTAATATTTTTTTCATAGCAACTCCCTAGTTTCCGTAAGCCGTACTCCAGCCATAAGGTGCACTCTGTACCCCTTTTCCTCTTGACATAACTCTCTTACGATATATCTTGGAAACTTCTTGCTCATCTCCAACAATAAGAGCTTTTGTAGAACACATAGCAGCACATGCGGGCACTTTTCCTTCTGCTATACGATCTTGTCCGTATAACTCTCGCTCTTTTGCACTATTTGTCTCTTCGGGACCACCGGCACACATAGTACACTTATCCATAACGCCTCTTGTACCAAATGCTCCATCCTTTGGAAACTGTGGAGCCCCAAAAGGACAAGCATACAGACAGTATCCACAACCTATACAAATCTCTTTATCATGAAGCACGATACCGTCTTCTCTGATATAGAAACAATCAACTGGACAAACTTGCTCACAAGGAGCATCTGTGCAGTGCATACAGGCAACAGAGACTGAAAACTCTTTGCCTTCAATTCCATCATTTAAAGTTACAACTTTTCTTCTACTTATGCCGACAGGAAGCTCATGAGCTTCAGCACAAGCAACAGAACAACCATTGCACTCTATACATCTCTCTTCGTCACAATAAAATTTCATTCTAGCATAACTCATCTCTCACCCCCTACGCTTTTTCTACGCGGCATAATCCGCCTTTAGTCTCAGGAATCTGAGTGATGATGTCATAACCATAGTTAGTGACAGTATTTGCACTCTCACCAACAGCATAAGGTTTTGTTCCCTCAGGATAATTTCCTGTTCTATCTTCACCCTGGAAAAATCCAGCAAAGTGAAATGGGATAAATACCCTATCTTCACCAACGCTATAAGAGTAGTGAGCTTTTACTTTTATCTTTGTGCCCTCCGGTGAATGTATCCACATCATATCTCCATCTCTTATGCCGTGATTTGCGGCTAAATTTGGATTTATATCGCAGAACATTTCAGGAGTAAGAGCTGCTAAGTATTTACTAGCTCTATTCTCCACACCTGCACCATTTAGATTTACAAGTCTTCCTGTCACCAAGTTGATTGGGAATTTTTTACTCCAATCCTCTTTGTTTTGAACACTTGCATATCTTGTATCAACTCTATAGTGATTTGTCTTATCTTTGTAAGTAGGATACTTTTTAACCAAATCTTCTCTTGGAGAGTGAAGTGGCTCTCTGTGCATAGGAATTTGGTCAGGGAATGTCCATACTTTTGCTCTAGCTTTTGCATTTCCATAAGGGGCAATTCCAAACTCCATACATTTTGCAGCGATGATACCGCTAGTATCTACTTTCCAATTCTTACCTATTTTTTTCTTCTCATCTTCACTCAGTTTGATACCTAGTACTTTTTCTATATTTTTGGCTGTTATTTCAGGATATCCGCCTTTTACTTTTGCATCTTTTATACCGACTCCTGCTAACTGACTCACTCCATCATGAACCAAACCAAATCTGTTTCTAAAGCCCATGCCACCCTCTTTTACAGGTCTGTGGACATCATACAATACAGGACTTCCACAGTGGCTCTCAGTCCAACATGGCCAAGGCAACCCATAGTATTCACCTTTCATAGGTCCTATACCTCTCATGCTGACTTGATCAAATAGATGCCAATTTTCTTGGTGTTTTTTGAGTCTTTTTGATGTCCAACCGGTTAAGCCTATAGTCTTGATAATTCTTGCTATCTCGTCAGTTGCATCTTCTGGAAATTTGAAACTCTTTTTATTCTCTTTGATCAACATTCCCTTTGTGAACTGATCGTAAAAACCTAATCTTTTAGCAAGTTCAAACATAATATCATGATCAGTCTTGCTCTCATACATAGGCTTAACTACTTCACTTCTCCACTGGGCTGAACGATTTGTAGCAGTTACAGAACCGCTTGTTTCAAATTGTGTAGCAGCAGGAAGTATAAATACATCATCTTTCTTATCAGTCAAAATAGCCGCTTCATTGACAAAAGGGTCAGCTAATACTATCAAATCAAGTGCATCTAAAGCCTCTTTTACTTTTGCCTGTTGAGATATAGAAGTGATACCGTTGCCCATAACAAATAGGGCTTTTAGGTTTGTTCCGCCGTTGTGAATTTTATCTTCACCTGCTTTGCCTGCCAACACACCGGCATACCAGCGAGCTAAAGTAAAACCTTTTTTGCTCATCCATTTTTTATCTTTAAATCTGCCCGCAAGCCACTCATAATCAACTCCCCAACTCTTGGCAAAATATTTCCAAGAACCGGCACTTAGTCCATAATATCCAGGAAGCGTGTGAGAAAGACAACACATATCGGTAGCACCTTGAACATTGTCATGTCCTCTTAAGATGTTACATCCACCGCCCTCTTCACCCATATTTCCAAGTGCAAGTTGAAGAATTGGAGCCATACGGGTATTTGATGAACCTATACTGTGTTGAGTGAGTCCCATCGCCCAAATAAGAGTACCCGGAGTAGATTTTGCATATGCACGAGTGATTTGTATCAATAAATCTTCACTTACGCCCGTTACATTTGCTGTTAGTGATGGAGTCCATTTTTTTGCCTCTTTCATCACATCTTCCATTCCGTAAACTCTTTGGTCAATAAAATCTTTTTTATGCCATCCGTTTTTGAAGATGATATGTAGCATACCATACATAAATGGTATATCGGTTCCCGGCCTGATTTGAGCAAAAAGATCAGCTTTTGCAGCAGTTTTTGTAAATCTTGGATCCACAACTATAAGCTGAGCGTTGTTTCTCTCTTTTGCCATCAAAAAGTGCCTAAAGCCAACAGGATGATTTACTGCTGGATTTGCACCAAAAATTATAATTGCTTTTGCGTTTTGGATATCTCCAAGTGAGTTAGTCATAGCGCCATAACCCCATGTATTCGCCACACCGGCGACTGTTGCACTATGTCAAATTCGAGCTTGGTGATCTATATTGTTCGTTCCAAACATTGCAGCAAACTTTCTAAAATAGTAAGCTTGCTCTGTACTCATTTTTGCCGATCCTAAAAATATAGCACTATCAGGACCACTGGTTTTTCTTAAATCACCCAATTTTTTGGCGATTTTATCGAGTGCGGTATCCCAACTGATACGCTTCCATGCTCCGCCCTCTTTTACCATTGGATATTTTACTCTGACTTTAGACCTAACCATATCTATCATGTCAGCACCTTTACAGCAGTGACCTCCAAGACTGATAGGATGGTCTGTAGCCACCTCTTGTCTCACCCAAACACCGTTTTGAACCTCAGCTATGATACCGCAACCTACTGAACACGCAGTACAGATTGTCTTAACAAGCTTAGATCCCGGATATGGGTTTTTAACCTCTTCATCCGTAGCTGCCCTTGTAACATTTCCTCCGGCAATCGCACCAGTCGCACCAAATGCACCTGCTATTGCTGCCATTTTAAGAAATGATCTACGACCCACTTTGGTCGTAAGGGCTTTTTGAGTTACTTCACTCACATTAGCCTCCTAAATTTAGAGTGCATTACGATAATACTCGTCCCACACCTTTGTTTTCTTGTAGAGAATCTCTTTTTTCTTAGATTTTCCTACAACAACACCACCTGAACTGTATGCTTCTTTAGCATTTGCTGCAACTACACCAACTGCAGTAACAGCACCAGCGACTGCTGCTTTTTTCAAAAAGCTACGCCTTGCCTCTTTCATACAATCCTCCTTATATTGGATTTAATCTCCTAAAAGATTAGAAAAGACGGCAAAGCCATCTTTTCTAATCTTTTAAATACCCAAAAAGGTAAAATCTTAAGTGTTTTTTCAAATAAGTTTCAAAGAGACAAATCCTCCCGTTGGTCTGAGCCTCTTTTGAGTATGCCAGAGAGATTACTAAAGATTTCACCTCTTAATTTATTGCAACTTCATCTGCATCTACAAAGTCATCATCATTCTCTAGTGAACAACTTTTTACTAGTGCATCTGCACTTCTCTCTATTCTGTTTTTTGCTCTTCTTTGGGCTTCTACATCAGCTATAAAACCGCAACTCTCCTCTTGGACTCTTGCTTTTTTCTCTTTTTGTTTTGGCTTAGATACTTGGAAATAGAGCCTTTCAAACTCTAAAAATGAGTTTAGCGCTATTGCTACTTCTTTGTAGGCAACTGCATTTTTATTTGTATATAAATTTTGAATAAACTCATCTAAAAATTCATTTAAAACCTCTTTAAAGAGACAGTGTTGAAGATTATCATACTCATCTTCTCCTTTTATGATCAACTCTATAAGTTCATGCATAAATGTGACTAAAAAACCTATACTGTCTTCGCTCTCCTTGTAGTGATTTTCATCCCTTCTGATTTTTGTTTTTGCTAAAAAGTTTTTTACCTCTACAAGTTTTTTACCACTCTCAAAACCCTCATCATAATATGAAGCAGTAGTTCGGACTATATCTCCGCTTGGAACATTAAATATCAAATCATACTCATCGCTTAGTGAATCATTGCCCTTATTATCAATAAAAAACTTTAACTCAACACAAGCATCACGAGAGGCATCATCTATAGGGTTTTCTATAAAAACTGCCAAAATTTCACTCACTCCATCAAACCTTTTTTTATCTTCACTAAACACAAAAAGCTTACTAAACAATCCATAATATAGTGACCTTGCAGGGTTTACCGACGCTTTATCAATTTCCATTATTTTTTCCTTTTAGTTATTTGAGGTACCCATATATGCATTCATAGTTATTTTTGGCTTACAATCTGCACAACAGTAAAGTGCTCTTATGCGCTCCTTGTCATCACCAAATACCGGTATCATCATCGCCGCAATTTTCTCTATAGATTTTTTGGTAGCAAAACCCACTCCACACTCCACGCACTTAAATATCTCATCTTTTGCCATTACATTTTGCTTAAAATAATCGGGCTTCAAACTAAGCTCATCATAAATAACACTCAAACAATCTTTTTCTGGGCAACTAGGTTCACAGTAGCCGCAATTTGTGCAAATTGAAGGATTAAATCTAAGAGTATTATCTTCAGGATGTGCAGTCAATGCTCTAACATTGCAAGCTCCAACACAGCTAAGACAGAGTGTGCAATTTTCTTGGTTTATAGTGATATTTCCATAGTGTATATGTTCTCCTGTTTTCACTATGCCCAAATCATCTTCACCTACTAAATGGGCAAGTCTTGCTGAAAATATCTCTCTCTTTCTTAAGTCACTCTCATTTATGCCATATTTTGCCTCGCTAAATGTATCTGTTTTTGCAAGTGCTAACTCTAATTCTCTCTTGTTTTTTGCTATAAAAATAGCCTGTTTGTTATATTTTCTTCTAAAAATCTCATTTATCAAAGCTATGGCATCACCAGAGCCTTTCGAGATAAAATCACTATAAAAGATGACAGACTTTCCATTTGTCTGCAAAAGTGATATATAGTGTGCTTCATGCAAGAACTTCTCGCCCTCTATAGCAAGAGGCAATACACCCTTGGGAATCTCTACATGTAGAGATTCTAAATTCATCTTTCTAGGAACTATCAATGCTACTTTATCTGCATAAAACTCTTTTATTTCACTAAATGCAGTGCGTGGCATTTGGGTATAATCGAGTGCACCCGAAGGGCAAACACTGATGCACCCACCACATCCATGACAATCTATCTGTGAAAATTCCAGATGTTTTTTTTCATCATCTTTTAAAATCGCCACTGTCGGACAGACCTCTTCGCATTTACCGCATATTTCTTCTCTTCTTTCGTTATATTGGCAAATATTCGGGTCATATATAGTAAAATTTTTATATCTGTATCCATTTAAATTATCTTCTACTTTTCTAAGCGCCTCATCAAATCCCAGTTCAAGTGGATCAAATACACCGCTTTGCTTCATAGCAAACTGTGGTGCATTTTCCCAAACAATCTGCGAACATGCTACACTAAAAATATCTTCATCTTTCTGTATCGAAACAATTAAATTACCTATACAGCCATTTACATCCTTTACTGTTTTGGGATTTAATGCGATGGATGAAAATTTATCACTCTTTAAAAGTTTTTTATATTTTTCTTCATCATCTGTTACAATTAGTAACTTATCATTTACCTCTTCTTTAAAATCCATATCTTTTGCAAGGTCAAAACTTAAAGACCTTATATCATAT